>JAFQMU010000065.1 GCA_017421085.1 Desulfovibrionaceae bacterium
CTGTGCTCCAGCCATAAATCCATTCTTTACTATTGCTTCTGAACCGCACTTTCTGCATTGCATTACGCTATCCTCCCTACAAAAGAAAGAATAGCAAATTTATTCCTGTTTGTCATTGAAAAAGTTAAACTCTCCTCGACCGAACGGCCTTGCTCAGGGCGAAAATAAGGTTCAGAAAAACTGAACAGCAGGGGCTGTTCAGGGCAGATGTCTTAAAGTTTCTTTGCGGAAAAACGGTTCAGTATTTTTCCCTGATTCAGTCAGAGGAAAATTCTGTCGGTCAAAGGGCGCAGGCAGAGGAAGAATCTGATGAACATGCCCGGACAAGTCTTAAAAAATGCTTGACAGATACACATTTTTCATATTATTAAAAATTGTTTAAGGGGCCTATAGCTCAGTTGGCAGAGCCGCCGGCTCATAACCGGCAAGTCCCAGGTTCAAATCCTGGTGGGCCCACCATATTTCCAAGCCTGTCCGCGCCCGGGCAGGCTTTATTTTTTCTTTGCAGCCATGCAATTATTCCGGCATTGATGAAAGCCGGGAACAGCTTCAGGTCTTCCGGAATTTTCTTTCCGGTTCACTCCTCAAAATAGGTTGCCGATTGTTTTTCGCTCTCGGAAACCGTAACTGAAACCAGGCTGACTTTCAGTTTTTCCATACTGGGGCGCAGGCGGCGGAAAATGAACCGCGACAGATTTTCAGAGGAAGGGTTCATTTCCAGAAATTCCGGCAGTTCATTCAGGTTCTGGTGATCAAGAATGCTTAGAACGGCTTTCAGTTCACGCTTTAAATCGCCGAAATCAACCACATATTCCACCGGGCGGCTCAGCTCATCGCCGCGCACACAGATTTCCACCCCGAAGTTATGTCCGTGCAGATTCTCACATTTGCCCTGATAGTGGCGCAGGGCGTGTGCAGCGGAAAATTTGTCGCGTACAGTCAGTTGCCAGTATCCTTTTGCTTGGGTCATAAATTAAACCTGTTGTCGATTAAGATTTCAATTTCAAGTTAAATGTCAGGTCGGATTTTTAACAGGCTTTCTGCTTTAAGCGCTGAAAAGGCGCCGACTGATGCACAGCCGGAACACCATTCTTTCCTGTTTAAACGCCGTTTGGGGCTGGAAGTCGGGATCCTTAAAATCTGGAGTTTTTCCATTCGTTAAACATTTTATAAAACTGCTGCCCCGGCCTGACATTGTGGTTGGGCAGGCGCAGGCTGTAAAGCTTGCCATCATCAGTAAAATGAATGTTTACAGGCGCCTGGCCGGGGAATTGCCTCAGCAGATTATTCAGGGCCTCAAGGCTGGTTTCGTTTATGCGGTCCGGCTGCACCAGCAGCGGCAACGGGGCATCGCTCTGTTCACAGATTTCCGAAAGCAGCTGAGCCTTGTTGACGGTAATTTTCAACTCTTTCTGGGCGTTTTCATCCTCCTCATCGCCGCCCCCGTTTGCAGGGTTGGCGTTGGGGGCATAACCCTGCCGCGAGTCTATTCTGCCTTCAATGAGCAGAGGCTGTTCGGTGCTCAGAAATGCCTTTGCCGTTTCATATTCCCGGGGCATGAAGGTGCATTCGCCAAGGCCGGAAAGGTCCTCAATCTGGCAGAAAGCCATTTTATCGCCTTTTTTATTGATATATTCCTTAATGTGAGTCACCAGCACAGCCAGGCGCACTTCGCTGTTGGGGGTGTATTCGCGGGCCTCTTCAATGGTCAGGGAGTTGATTCGCTGCATTTCCTGCCGGTAATATTCCAGCGGGTGCGAGGTGAGATAAAAGCCCAAAGCCTCTTTTTCAAAACCGAGCTTGATATCGTCGCTCCATTCTTCCAAATCCTGTTCCGGGCATTTAAAGCCGATGCCCGGCATGGACGCGGGGGCGGCCTCGCCCATCATGCTGAACAGAGAAGCCTGATTGGAGTTTTTTTCCTTTATTTTTTTCTGAGCGCGGGCAACGGCCCCGTCCACGGCATTGGCCATGGCTGAGCGGCTAACCTCAAAGCAGTCAAAGGCCCCGCCTTTTATCATGCTTTCCAGGGCGCGCTTATTCAGCTTGCGCGAATTTACCCGGGTGCAGAAATCGAGCAGAGAGGCAAAAGGGCCGCCGGAGTTGCGTTCAGCCACCAGTTCAAGCACTGCTTCCTTGCCCAGATTTTTTATTGCCCCCAGACCAAATATTATTTTCCCTTCATGCACGGAAAAAGCCCACTCCGAGAGCTGCACACTGGGTTGAAGCACCTCAATGCCCATGTCTTTGCACTCGGTGATATAGCGCAGCAGCTTATCCTGATCGCTGATTTCCGAGGTGAGCAGGGCGGCCATGAATTCCACAGGATAATGGGTTTTCAGATAGGCGGTGAAGTAGGAAATCAGGGCATAAGCGGCTGAGTGGGACTTGTTGAAGCCGTATTCGGCGAATTTTTCCATCAAATCGAAAATTTCGTTGGCCTTGGCTTCATCAACCCCATGTTCTTTGGCCCCGTTCACAAAGTTGACCCGTTCACGGGCCATTTCTTCTACATTTTTTTTACCCATGGCCCGGCGCAGCAGGTCTGCCTGCCCCAGAGAATAACCTGCCACAATCTGGGCGATCTGCATCACCTGTTCCTGATAAACAATTACCCCATAGGTGCCGCGCAGGCAGTCTTCCAGTTCGGGCAGGGGATATCTCACTTCGCGCTGCCCGTGCTTGCGGAAAATAAACTCTTCCACCATGCCCGAGCCCAGCGGGCCGGGGCGGTAAAGAGCCAGCATGGCGATGATGTCTTCAAACAGGGTGGGGCGCAGCATGGTCAGATAGCGGCGCA
>JAFQMU010000066.1 GCA_017421085.1 Desulfovibrionaceae bacterium
CTGCCAAGGCGTGAGCGGTTGACAATCTGTAGAATTGGATACATAGTCAAATCAGCAGGGCCGCACGGGAATCCGGTCTCCTGTCCGGGGCGCGTGTTATGGGAGTTTCCTCCTTTTTTCTCCTGTAATTTCGTTTCCAGGCAAGAGACTGTCCTTCTGTCTGCGGCCTTTGCCTGTTCCTTTGAGGCCTGTCCGGACCTGCTGTTGCTCAGCAGCAGGTTTTTTTCTTTGCCGGAGCGATGAATTTGAAATTGGGCGCAGCGCGCAGGGCAGGCGGAAAGAAAAACCCGCTGCGGCAAACCTGAGTTTAACTGACAGCGGGTAAGGAGAGTTGCTTCAGGACGTTCAGCGCGATTTTTTCAACAGGTTGAGGCTGGGCCCCACTGCCCTGCGGGCCGCAATGGCGGTGAAGTTGTCGAGGTCTGCCTGATTTTTGAAAGCCCGGGTAGGAATAATCAGCATGGTGCCCTGCAGGGCCAGAATAACCAGACGCGAGGTGACATGATGCGCCTTAAACTGTCGCCAGGGGTGGCGGGGGGAATAAATTTCGTTGCGCCAGGCGATTTCTTCGTCATTCCAGTACATCACCACATCTCTGAACTGCACCTTTCTTATCTGCCACGACATGAAGCCCATGAGGGTGGCCACCCCGGCCGACACTGCAAAATACATGGGAATGACCCCTAGGCAGAGCAGGTAGAGGGCGACTTTGTTGTCCACTTCCTGAGTATGGTTGAGAAAAGTAGCCCAGGCCACGGCCACGGCCAGCACCAGCAGCAGGCGGCGCAAACGCGGCCGGGGGCGCAGCTGCCATGAATACCAGCCCAGCATGGAATCCTTCAGGGTAAGGGTATAGGTGTTGGTGCTGTTTTCGGGCAGCGGGGGCGGCTCCTGCATTTGAGGGGGCAGGGGGCGGCTCAGTTCTTCGCGCTCTGTGCGGCGCTGTTCTTTTGCTTTTTTCTGCGACATATCTTTTCCAAAAATTTCAGGCGTGTAGCCGGGCATGCGTTTCTTCAGCGGCAAACTACCGCGCCGGGCCGATAAAAAACTGTCCTTCCGGGTCAGGCGCAGCCGCACAGGCGGGTAAAATCCTTTCCAAAGCGGATTATTGCCTGCATGTTCAGGTGGTTATGCCAATATCCGCCCGGGCTGTCAAGCGCGGGCCGTTGCTGCGCATTTCGGCGCCCACTCGGTTCACAGCTTTCCTGAGAGCGCAGGCGGAGCGGAGTTTGTCCAACAGGGGCTGAACCTTCTGCGCTCCGGCCCCTGCCAACGGAGCAGAAACTCTCTAAGCGCGGAAGGGGCAAGCCGCGCCTTACGCCCCCGCCCGTGCCGGGGCTCGCCGTTTAATCGGTTTCAGCTGCGCGCTGCATCCACACGCGCATGTTGGCGATTTCTTCATTCCAGGCGGCGGGGTTGAGGCGCAGGCCGATGAATTCCGCATAGAGCCCGTCCAGCAGCTCCAGACAGGCGTCAATCAGGTAGAGCCGCTCCAGCAGCACGGCATCGGGGTCGTCATCTGGCCCGGCCTTTTCCACTTTCGGGGTTTTCAGGGCGTTGAGCGAAAAATTTTCGGCCTTGAGCGAAACCTGCCAGCTTTCCGATTCCCGCTCAAAGCGCAGCAGGGCGCGGGTGACCTTTTTGCCGGTAATCAGCCCCATCCGGGCCTCTTTGAGCTCAGACATGGCCCCGCTCACAGTGGCGGTTTCCAGGCTGTCGCCCTCGCCGCCCTGCACTGAAACCCGCTGCTCCATGTAGGCGGCAAAGGGGCGGCCGTTGCGGTCTTCAAACATACCGGCGCGGCTTTCGCTTCTGTACCAGAGCCAGGTGAGAAAATCCTGACCCAGAATGAAATCGGTGGTCTGACCCAGATATTCCGTCATTGCTTCCCCCTATACAAAGGCCGTGGCCGCCAGGCTGTCGAGTTTTGCGGAAATGTTTTCCCCGGCCAGATGCTCGGCCAGGGCATAGGGCGTGAGCTCTTCCAGATCGAGCTCGAAGGTCTTGGCAAACAGTTCGGTAAACATGCTGATCATCTGGGTTTGCACCGAGCTGAAATAAACAATGTTGCTGTCGCGGTTCCAGATAACATTGAACTCGGCCGGAATGGGCAGGGTGCGGGCCAGAAGCCGGGCCTTCACCAGCTCGCGCAGCTCTTTTTTGCGCGCCCGCGAAACAAATTTCTGCCCCTGCTGCCGGGCTTTTTCCTCTTCTTCGCGCAGGGCCAGGGTGCAGTGCTTTTTCAGCACGGCGGGCGGCACCCGCCGCGTGTCCAGGCGCAGCGAAAAGGTGAGGTAGTGGCCTTTTTCCGGTGGCGACACCCGCCAGGCCTCATCGAGCATGTCGTCAAAGTTGACCCAGCCGAAGGCCCGTTCATCGGGCAGGGCGTCTATATCCATAAAGGCAAACTGCCTGAGCCGGGCGGGAATGTCGGCCCACAGACCGGCGGGAATGTCGTCGATTATTCTGAAACGGGTAAAGCTTACGCTCGCGCTGTTAAAGCCCATTCTGTCACCTCAAACATAAAGTTTTACTTTAACTTGCAGGGCATACATAACTTAATTTGCGCTTTCAATCCAGTCCTTTATGGCCGGCGGGCGGGGCGGCTCCTCTTCAGGCATGGGCGTGCCGCCGCTGCATTTCCGCCTCAAAGCGGCGGTATACGGCGAGCAGCCGCTCATCCAGGCGGGGCAGGGCCTCCTGTTTCAATTCTTCAGGAATGCCCCACGCCGCCTCGGCAATGCTGCCCGTGATGGCGGCCAGGGTGTCGCTGTCGCCGCCCAGGGAAACGGCCACGCGGACGGCGCTTTCAAAATCATGCCCGTGCAGAAAGGCGATAATCGCCTCCGGCACCGTTTCCTGGCAGGTCACAACATGAATATAGCCGGGGCGGATGTCTTCGGGCGTCCGGCTCAAATCATAGCCGTAATGCTCTTCGATATAGTTTTTTATGGCTGCTTTGCCCTTGTCGCGGCGGGCCAGAAAAATGGCCGCGGCAGCAGCCTGCGCCCCCTTGATTCCTTCCGGGTGATTGTGGGTGACCGCCGCGCTTACGGCCGCAAAACGCTCCACCTCTTCCAGCTCGTCAAACAGCCATGCCACCGGCGAAACCCGCATAGCCGAGCCGTTGCCATAGCTGTTGTAAGGCTTCTGGGGCTCGCGGGCGCCCAGCCAGAGGAAAAATTTTTGCCCATAGCCCGCGAAGGGGAACATCCGTCCATATTCGCGCATCCGGGCCACGAGTTCAGTTTTTGCCTTTTCCTCATCCCTCCCTGCGTTGAGCAGGGCTTCTGCCACCGCCGCTGTCATTACCGTATCGTCTGTAAAGCGTGATTTTTCACTGAACAGGGGAAAATCCGTTGTCTTGATGTTGTTTTGGGTAAATTCGTAAACGCTGCCGATAATATCGCCAAGCATAGCTCCCAGCATGCTCCCTCCAGAAATTTGTGGGCAGAATAATTCCGTTTCAGTATAACAGAAAAATTGTCATCAGGGGTTGCGCCTGCTTACAGAGGTTTAAGCCCGTTGCACGCTTCCCATAAACAGGGCTTGGGTATAATACCTTATTATATATACCAAAGCAAGAAAACGAAATTTTTTTAGGAAAGTTAAAAAAGTTTCTTGACATTTTTGTGGATGCGGGTATTTTCCCGCTCACGCAACTTGGGAGGGCCAAGCGGAAAGACCGGTAAGGTTTTAAGGCGGGCCCGCTCACCGTGAAAGCGCGGTGGGAGCAGGTTTTGAAAATTGAGAGTGCGAAGCTCGAAAAAAAAATTTTTTAAAAAAGTGGTTGACAAATTCCAGCCGATTCGAGTATAAGCACCAAGTCCGGCGGGGGACAGAACAAACCCGCAGGGCTGAGTTTTTTGACAATTAAATAGCGAGTTGGGGAACGTTTTAAGCTCTGCAGCTTAGAGCGGGATTACGTTAGTGATTATTTGAGTTAAGCGTGGATGTGAAGTCCATGCGGCTCTGGTTTTGATTATTATCAGGCGAAGAGTCTGAGAGATATTTTAACTGGAGAGTTTGATTCTGGCTCAGATTGAACGCGGGCGGCGTGCCTAACACATGCAAGTCGGACGTGAAAGTCCTTCGGGACGAGTAAAGTGGCGCACGGGTGAGTAACACGTGGGTAATCTACCGGGAAGTGAGGAATAACGACTGGAAACGGTCGCTAATACCGCATAAGCTGCATTTTTACCTTTGCAGGAAAGGGGGCCTCTGCATATGCTTCCGCTTTTCGATGAGTCCGCGTCCCATTAGCTAGTTGGCGGGGTAATGGCCCACCAAGGCGACGATGGGTAGCTGGTCTAAGAGGATGATCAGCCACATTGGAACTGGAACACGGTCCAAACTCCTA
>JAFQMU010000067.1 GCA_017421085.1 Desulfovibrionaceae bacterium
AACAGCTTTCCCCGTCTTATGCCTTTTTCGACCTGTCGGGTAAAAAAGGCAAGAAAACATTGTTCACAAAATCCGGCGGTGTGGCTCGGCAGGGCAACTACAGCCTGAGCTTTGCAGGTTGTGCATTTCATAATTAAACCTGTTCTTTTTTATTTGATTTAAGTCCGCTGACCAAAACCCCAAGCACAACCAGAACCCCTCCCAGAAGAGCTATGGCCGGCAGACGTTCGCCTGCGAGTCTGCCGAATATCCCTGCCCAGATAGGTTCGCCGGAATAAATAACCGTAGCCCGGGTTGGTGAAACAGTTTTCTGGGCCCAGTTCATCACAAACTGAACCAGTGCGCTGATTGAACCAAGAGCCAGCGCTGATAAAACAAGCAGCCATGAAAATTCCGGAATGTCTTCTCCGGTTACAGGCATACATAGAAAGGCCAGAAACGAAGTTACTGCAACCTGAACGATGCATACCCGACGCACGCTGATTTTGCCTGCAAAAACGCTTATCAACACTATTTCCCAGGCCATAACCAGAGCGCCGATAAAAGTTGCAAGCTCTCCTTTCCCAAATCCAGGCGATATATTGTCAGGTCCTGACAGCAGAATCAAGCCGATAAAAGCAAAAAATATTCCCAGCCAGGCAAAAAACGGCGGCGACTTGCGCATCAGCAGCCATTGTACCAACGGAACGGCAGGAACATAGAAGGCAGTGATAAAAGCCGATTTACTTGCGGATATATATTGCAGGCCGTATGTCTGAAGGGCGTAGCCGATAAACAGACTGGCCCCGATAAGCGAACCGGCGACAAGCTCCGTTCTGGTTATCTGCGAAATAACCTTGAATGAAATTACCGACAGAATCAAAGTTGCAACAGCAAACCTGAAGCCCACAAAAAATAGGGGCCCGCTTACACTGAGAACATTGCGCACTAGCAAAAAAGTGAGGCCCCAGATAACAGTAATTCCAACCAGGGCCCATTCCCGCCGGTTCAGCATAAAGTCACCTTAAATTGGAAAACTTAACCGATATATACCTTAAACCTATGTAATGTCATATAAACATAAGGAATTTATTGAGAAAAACCCGACAGTCGGTATAAAAAAGGGAAGCGTCTTGAGCTTCCCTTAATCATGCTATATGCCAAAATCAAGAAGCAGCTCATGCACCGCAGCATTTTTTGAATTTTTTACCGCTTCCGCATGGGCAGGGGTCATTGCGCCCGACCTTCGGATTCTCTCTCCGGTAAGTCACATGCCCTTCAACTTCACCGTCAAGGTAATACCAGCGCCCATCTTCCTTGATAAAAACAGCCTTTTCCCTGTGGCTCTGCGGATAGTTGTGGATGCTGTATCTGGCAATAAAATCAACATAGCCTTTATCGCCGTCTTCAGAGCTTTCAATAATTTCCAGGCCATCCCAGGAAACATCTCCCTGAATCTGTTCATATTTATCCTGGTCCGTTTCCTTTTCATTGCCTCGAATGCTCTCATGCAGGCTGTCTATCAAAAATTTAGGGGCTGCTTTGGCGTGCGCACTGTAGCGGGCGCGCATAAGAGCCTCTGGAGAAGGTGCTGCCGTTTCTCCGGCAATAATCGGGCCGCAGCACTGATCATATTCTTTCCCGGACTGGCATGGGCACTTATCCATAAAAACTCCTTATCTAAGACCATGTCATGTTAAGACATCTGAAAAATTACGAATACTGCATCAAACAAAGACGGGTCAATTTGTACCTCAATTTAACACCCCAAACAATAATTTTTTTAGCAAATCTTTTTAATTTATTTCCATGCGCCAAGGCTTAATAAGTGTTAAAAGTCTTTTTCCTGCTTGTGAAAAACAGTGAATTCTGCTATTAAAACTCTGTATGAACAGCTGATTATTCATTGCAACCGCTTATTTTTAAGCCCCTGACCAAACCTGTTCTCAGCAAACAATTTAAGTTACAGCAGCTGAAAAATTGCCATGTTCCGACCAGCCGTCAGTAAAGCTGATTTCCGCTAAATTATTATTCCAACCGGATTATCTGTGCTTAAACAAAACCTTATCAGCTATCTTAACCAATGCCAGCCTGCTGAATTTGTCAGACAGTGGTTTGAACCGATTTCCATCGGAAAAAACAGGAGCAACGAATCATGGCAGTCGGAAACTCGCTATGAGGACGATGCTTCAGAGCAGGAAGAAGTTATCAGAGTGAGTTTTCCCCACAAACTGTTCGGGCAATGTTTCATGCTTCACGCCCGCAATCACTTTGAGCAGGCCGCAAACCATTGTTTCGGCAGCCAGATTAAAATTGAATATGTTTTCGACAGGCTCAGCCCCGTTCAAACTTATACAGGCCCGGGATATAAGTCAGGCAGACTTGGAGGAGTTAATCATTTCTCGTTCGCTTCGTTTATAGGATCAGGCGACAACCAGTTTGCCCTTGAAACAGCGCAGGGCATAGCCCGGGGCAATATTGCCGCTGATATTTTCAACCCTTTCTGCGTGTATGGTAAAACCGGATGCGGTAAAACCCATCTGCTGTCCGCGCTGGCCAAAGAGCTGAAAGAACAGCATAATCAAATGGTATTTATGAGCAGCGCAAAAGAACTGGCCGATCTCTTCGGCAACGGCGGCTCAAACTACCTGACCAGACAGAAAATACTGGCAAATCAGGCCTTTATTCTCGATGATCTGCAACAAATTGAAAACAACATTGAACTTCAGGATGAACTGGTAATTTTATTTGATCATTTCTATGTTCAAGGCAAAATCGTAGCCTTCGGCATCAACTGCCCCCCGGACAGAATGGATGGGATAATATTTCCTCTGTTGAACCGCCTGCAGCGCGGGGTATGCGCAGCCCTCAGACAGCCTGATCTTGAGCTGCGCTCGGTTTTTGTGCGCAACCGGGCAAAAAACTGCGGTCTGCCTTTGAATGAAAAGCAGGTGCTCAACCTGGCCACCCAGTTTACATCACTACGCAGACTGGAAGGGCTGATTAACAGAGCAGTCGCCTTCAGCTACGCTCAGGGTAAAAAGCTCTCAAACCGCGACCTGGAAAAACTGATCCGGGATGCAGGCGGAGTTTCCCTCTCCGAACTGACATCTCAAACGATAATCGATACATGCAGCGAAAATTTGAATGTATCCATCAGCGATATCATTGGTAGCAAACGCTCCAAAGAAGTCACCCAGGCAAGACAGATAGCCATGTATCTCTGCCGCGATCTTCTGGGATCTTCATACCCTGAGCTCGGCAATATTTTTGGTGGAAAAGATCAGAGTACGGCCATGTATTCTGTGAAAAAAATCGAACAAATAATGCGTGTTGACAAAGATACGCACAAATTGGTTACAAACTTGAAATCAATGTGTCTCGGGTTGGAAAACAGGTCGCAATAAAACTGGCCAAGGCACAGACTGCACACAAAAGACACAAAGGTTTGTTATATTTTTTTACAGTAAATAAAGAGGGTTATCATACTTATACACAAAGAATAACTCTCAACAAAAACAACAGGATAAAATTTATGTTTTTAAAAGTAGAAAAAGAAAACATCATCGAAGGTCTGCAGAAAGCGGCAAACATCATTCCCAGCAAAAGCGGAGCAGCCTATCTGCGTTCCATCTGGCTGAAAGCTGAAAACAGCAGGCTTGAAGTCATGTCGACCGATTCCAATATAGAATTTTGCGGATCCTACCCCTGTGAAATCGAAAAAGAGGGCATGGTGGGCGTAAACGGACGCTATTTCACCGATTTGCTAAGCAAGCTTCCCCAGGGCACAATTACTCTCAAGCTTGATGAAGCGAGTGGAAACCTGCTTATCGAACAGGGTAGGCGTAAATATAAGATGCCGGTAAACGATACGGCATGGTTCCAGAATTTTTCGCCGTTTCCTGAAGAAGGCGCCGTGTTCTGGTCGGGAGATTTCCTTCAGGATATTATTGAACGTGTTTTTTACTGCATCGGTGATGAAGATTCGCTTGAGGCCATTGCCTGCTTCTATCTGAACCCTATCGAAAACCAGACTATAGACAGCTGCGGTCTGAACGGTCATCAGTTCGCCATGGTGCGGTTTATCAATGAAGATATTCATGGTCTGCTGCCTGAAGAAGGAATGCTGATTCAGAAAAAATATCTTGCCGAACTTAAAAAGTGGCTCAGTTCAGATGAAATTGAGCTGAATCAGTCTGAAAAGCGTCTTTATCTGCGCACTGCCGACAAGCGGGAAACTTTCAGCCTGCCTCTAAGCGCCTATCAGTACCCCGACTACAATGCCTTCATGTCGCGGCTTGACGATCCGGATACGTCAAAATTGACTGTAAACCGTAAAGAGCTTCTGGAAGCCATGGACCGTCTGTCTATTTTCAATAATGAAAGCAACCGCTGCACCTATTTTGAGCCTGGCAACGAGCTCAAGCTCTCAGCTTTGGGGCAGGACATCGGGCAGGCCGATGAAATTCTGGAAGTGGAATACAGCGGCACAGTTTCCAAAATCGCCTTCCCCACCCGTAATCTGATGGAAATAGTCAACCATTTTCAGTCTGAAAAAATCACTCTCACATTTACCGGTTCAGAAGGTCCATGCGGCATCAGCGGCGAAGATGACGCCATGTATAACGTGATTATCATGCCTATGAAAATGGTTGATGATACCTACTTTAGCGAGGAAGAAGTTTAATGGCTGAAATAAACAAGCAGGCCGCGGCGTCAAACTATGATGCCGGAAACATAACTGTTCTTGAGGGTCTTGCCGCAGTAAGAATGCGCCCGGCAATGTATATAGGTTCAACCGACTGGCGCGGGCTGCATCATCTTGTCTATGAAGTGGTAGACAACTCCATAGATGAGGCAATGGCCGGGTTCTGCACGCGCATTTCTGTTACCCTGCACATGGATAACAGCGTGACTGTTACCGACAACGGCCGCGGCATTCCTGTGGATATTCACCCCAAGGAAGGGCGCCCGGCTGTTGAAGTGGTCATGACCAAGCTGCATGCCGGCGGTAAATTTGATAACGACACTTACAAAGTTTCCGGCGGCCTGCATGGGGTAGGGGTGTCATGCGTCAACGCCCTTTCGGAAAAGCTGGAAGTAACGGTGCGCCGCAATGGCCACCGCTACCGCCAGACCTACCGGCGCGGCGTGCCTCAGGAAGATTTGCAGATAATCGGCGATGCTGATTCGCACGGCACTGCCGTACGTTTTTACCCTGATGAAGAGATTTTTGAAACCCTTGAATTTTCCTATGAAGTGCTTTCAAAACGTCTTGAAGAGCTGGCCTACCTGAATCAGGGCCTTGAAATTCTTCTGCATGACGAGCGTACCAGTGAAGAACATCTTTTTCGCTTCGACGGAGGTATCAAGGAGTTTGTAAAAAATCTCAATTCCGGCGAAAACGGCATTCATCCCATTATTTGCGGTTCGGGAGAGCAGGATAATGTGATGGTGGATTTTGCCATCCAGTATAACGCCGGATATAAAGAAAACGTACTTACCTTTGCCAACAATATCCGCACCAAAGAAGGCGGCACCCACCTGGTTGGATTCCGTACCGCTCTGACCAGGGCAATCAATAAGTACCTGGAAGGCTCGGATATCGCTAAAAAAGCCAAAATAAAACTTTCCGGCGATGATATGCGCGAAGGTCTCACCGCTGTGGTCAGCGTTAAGCTGCCTAACCCGCAATTTGAGGGGCAAACCAAGACAAAGCTGGGAAACAGCGAAATAGCTGGTATTGTCGCTTCCTGCATGTATGATCAGCTCAATACCTTTTTTGAGGAAAACCCAAAGGAAATCAGGCTGATTATTGAAAAGGCCATAGACGCCGCCCGTGCCCGCGATGCCGCCCGCAAGGCCAAAGATCTGGTGCGCCGCAAGGGCGCCCTCTCCGATAACAGTCTGCCCGGCAAGCTTGCCGACTGCCAGAGTAAAGACCCGGCCGAGTCTGAACTGTTTATCGTGGAAGGGGATTCAGCAGGCGGTTCGGCCAAGCAGGGCCGCAATCCTTCCACTCAGGCAATTCTCCCTCTGCGGGGTAAAATTCTGAATGTGGAAAAAACCCGCTTTGATAAAATGCTCGGCAATAAGGAAGTGAAAAATCTGATTACCGCCATGGGAGCAGGTGTGGGCATTGACGATACCGATCTGTCCAAGTTGCGTTATCACAAGATAATTATCATGACTGACGCCGATGTTGACGGCGCCCACATCCGCACCCTGCTGCTCACCTTCTTTTTCAGGCAATATGAGTCGCTTATCCGGGAAGGTTATCTGTATATAGCCCAGCCCCCGCTTTACCGGGTATATGCCAAGGGATCGGAAAAATTCATCAAGGATGATGCCGAATTAAATGATTATCTGCTTTCGCGGGTATCGAAAGAACTTACAATGACTTCAGCTAACGGCAGTCTGCTTGAAGGTGAAGCCATTATTCACCTGATGAACAACATATCTGATATTGACAGCCGTCTGCACGATGCGGAAATAGCCGGGATGCCGCGGGATCTGTTCATGGTTCTGCTTGAGTATGATCAGCAGATAAATGAAGAAAATATTACGCATATGCTGGGTAACGGTCTTGGCCACTGGTTGGAAAAGCGTAATTATAAATATGAGCTGGTGTCGGAATTGGACGGTGAAGACCGCAATTATCTTATCCTGAGCGATTCCCAGGGGCACAGCATCAATCTGCCGCTGGAATTCTTCAATTCGCGTATGTACAAAAATGCCTATGAAGATTTTTCAAAAATAGTCAGCAAATACGGCAGCGTTGATTTTACGGTCAATTTTAAGGAAGAACTGGCGGTTGAAAAGAACGATTTGTTCGATTTGCTGAATCATGTTCTTGAAGAAGCCCGGCGAGGTGTAGGCATTCAGCGTTATAAGGGTCTGGGTGAAATGAACCCGGAACAACTCTGGGTGACTACCATGAACCCGGAAAACCGGGTGCTTTTGCAGGTAAACATAGAAGATGCCGAGCAGGCCAGCGAGGCGTTTGAACAATTGATGGGAGATAGGGTTGAGCCCCGCCGTGAATTTATTGAACGCAACGCCCTGAGTGTAAGGGATTTAGATATTTAATCAAAATATTTATCAAGTATTTTGCCTTTACGCTTGTTTTTAAAACAGCCTGAAATAACAGCCGGAAACACGTCCGGATCAGGAGTCAACAGTGCCGAATAAGGTCAGTATTGAACAGGAATTAAAAAAGTCTTATCTGGAATACTCGCTTTCAGTGATTATCGGACGGGCAATTCCAGATGTGCGCGATGGTCTGAAGCCGGTTCACCGCCGAATTCTGTTTGCGCAGCACGAACTGGGCAACACCTGGAACAGAGCGCATAAGAAGTCTGCCCGTGTAGTGGGTGATGTAATCGGTAAATATCACCCTCATGGCGATCAGGCGGTTTATGACGCCCTGGTGCGCATGGCCCAGGATTTTGCCATGCGCGACCCGCTGGCTGACGGTCAGGGTAACTTCGGTTCCATAGACGGCGATGCCGCTGCCGCAATGCGATATACAGAAGTGCGCATGTCCAGGCTGGCCTCTGAATTTCTGAACGACATTGAAAAAAACACTGTTGATTTTCGGCCAAACTACGACAATACCCTTGAGGAGCCGTCTGTTCTGCCGACAAAAATTCCCAACCTGCTACTCAACGGATCATCGGGTATTGCGGTTGGCATGGCTACAAATATCCCCCCTCACAATCTGGGAGAACTGTGCGATGGGCTGATTGAACTTATCGATAACCCCCATTGTACAGTTGAAGACCTGATGGAGCACATAAAGGGACCGGACTTTCCGACCTATGGATTCATTCATGCCGGCAGCGGCATGTATGAAGCCTACGCCACCGGCCGCGGCTCTGTGAGAATGCGCGGCAAGGTAGAACTGGAAGAGCGAAAAAAGGGTTCTCAGTCCATTGTAATCAGAGAAATTCCCTATGCCCTGAATAAATCCATGCTGGTAGAAAAAATAGCGCATCTGGTGAATGAGCGCAAAATAGACGGTGTTTCTGATCTGCGCGACGAATCTGACCGCAACGGCATCAGAATTGTGCTTGACCTCAAGCGCGGCGTGCTGCCTGACCTGATTATCAATGCCCTGTATAAATATACCCCTCTGGAAAGTTATTTCGGAATTAATATGATGGCGGTAGTGGGCAATCGTCCCTATCTGCTCAATCTTAAAGATGTGCTGGTGCATTTTCTGGATCACCGGAGAGAAGTTGTTACCCGCCGTACCATATTTGATTTGGAAAAGTCTGAAGCCCGGGCCCATATTCTTGAGGGTCTGCGCATAGCAATAGACAATATTGATGAGGTGGTGGCTTTAATCCGTTCTTCCAAAACTCCTCCGGAGGCCAAGGAGAGGCTGATTGCCCGCTTTGGATTTTCTGAGGTGCAGGCCCAGGCCATTCTCGATATGCGTTTGCAGCGTCTTACCAACCTTGAGCATGAGAAGCTTCTTGAAGAGTATAATGAGCTGCTGAAGAAAATTAAATATTTTCGCTCCATTCTTGATGACAAGAATGTGCTTATGGGGGTTATTCGCGATGAAACTCTTCAGATAAAAGAGCAGTTCTCCACCCCCAGGCGCACGGAAATAGTTACCGGCGATGTAGACGACATTGACACTGAAGATCTTATCCCGGATGAAGATGTGGTAGTTACCTTGTCAAGGCGGGGATATATCAAGCGCACCCTGCTTGAAAATTACCAGCAGCAGCGCCGTGGCGGTCGCGGCGTGGCCGGGGTACACACCATGGAAGAAGATTATGTGCAGGATTTCTTCTCGGCCAGTAACCATCAATATTTGCTGCTGTTTACCAATAAGGGTCGCATGCACCAGATGAAAGTGCATAAAGTGCCCGAAGGCGGGCGCACAGCCCGGGGAGTGCATATTGCCAATCTTATGCCTCTCGATTCCGATGAATGGGTGAGCACCGCTCTGGTTGTCCGTGATTTTCCGGAAGATCGCTTCTTCCTGTTTGTAACCAGGCAGGGAATGATCAAGCGCTCTGCCTCGGCATTATACCAGCGTTCACGCAGAACA
>JAFQMU010000068.1 GCA_017421085.1 Desulfovibrionaceae bacterium
ATGCCCTGAACACTGAAGGGTTGACAATGCTTACCATCCAAGTCCTCCTGAATTATAGCAGATTTTATCCTGAAATTATCCAGAGTTTCAAAGTTGACGCCGCCTTCAGGGCGCTGCAAAAAACGTTCTGCCTGCATCTGCTCGTATTTTTGTCTTATGTCCCTGGAGTATTTCAGCGCCGGATTCATTTACCTCTTGCCAAGTAAGACTGTTTTAGCATATTTTATTCTGATTATGAACTGGGATTGGGAAAAACTACAAGAACGACGGCAGAGGAAACCTGCGCCTCAACCTGAGGACGATGGCGCTGATTTTGATAAACTTATCGGCAAAAGCGTTAACAAGCTTCAGAAGATGCACTTTCCATGGATAAAGGCGCTGCTGGGGCTGTTGGTGTTGCTGTGGATCGCATCGGGGATATTCATTGTTGAACCCGATGAAAAAGGTGTGGTGCTGCGCTTCGGCAAATTTGTCCGCACGGTGGACCCGGGGCCGCACTATCACCTTCCTTTCCCCATCGAGTCTGTGTATACGCCCAAGGTTGAAGCGGTGCAGCGCATGGAAATCGGCTACGGCAACGACCGGGCCCGAGGAGGCGGCACTGATGAGGCGAGCATGCTTACCGGGGATGAAAATATTGTTTTTGTGCAGTTTGTTGTGCAGTTTCGCATCGACCCCGAGCACCCCGAATATTATCTGTTCAATGTGGCCGACCCGCTCACAACCATCCGCAGCGCTTCTCAGGCCAGTATGCGTGAGGTAATGGGGTCTACCGAAATTGACTCGGCCATTACCGATGGGCGTCAGCAGATTGAGCAACGCACCAAGGATATCCTGCAGGGTATTCTGGATGACTATAAAGCCGGCATTATCATTACCGGCGTGGAAATGCAGGATGTGCACCCCCCCAAGGAAGCGATTGAAGCCTTTATGGACGTTGCTTCTGCGCGTGAAGACAGAAGCAAGATTATCAACCAGGCGGAAGCATACCGCAATGAAATTCTTCCCAAGGCCCGAGGGGAAGCGGCCCGCACCATCAACGAGGCCGAAGCCTACCGGCAAAGCGTGGTGCTGAAGGCGGACGGTGAAAGCAAGCGTTTTCTTGCAGTGCTGGAAGAATATAACAAGGCCAAGGATGTCACCGCCAAACGTCTTTATCTGGAAGCCCTGGAAAGCATTCTTTCCAACCCCAATGTGGAAAAGCTGATTCTGCCGGAAAGCGGAGTGGGGCCGGTTCTGCCTTACCTGCCGCTGGGCGTTCAGGGAATGGGGCAGACTTCCGGAACAACCGCCGGGCAGCCGGGAAAATAGGAGCCGATTGTGCGACGTAAACCAGTATTGCTGATTCTCGGGCTGGCAGCCCTGGTGCTTGCAGGCAGCCAGTCTTTGTATATTGTGCATCAGACCCAGATGGCCATTATCCTTCAGCTGGGCGAGCCTGTTGACACCGTTACTGAGCCGGGGCTGCATGTCAAGCTTCCCTTCATTCAGGATGCGGTGTTTCTTGATAAACGCATTCTGGGGCTGGAGGCCCGCACCGCCGGCACTTACACCCAGGATAAAAAGGCGATTGTGCTTGACCACTACACCCGCTGGCGTATTGCCGACCCGCTGCGCTTCTATCAGAGTGTGCGCAATATTCAGACTGCGCAGTCCCGCCTTGAAAACATAGTGGACTCGCAGCTGAAGGCGTTTATCGGGCGCTATACTCTGCCGGACGTGGTTTCCGGCAAGCGCGGTGAAATTATTCAGACCGTAACTCAGCAGGCCTCAGAGCGTTCCCATGACATGGGCATAGAGGTGATTGACGTGCGCATTCGACGCACCGACCTTCCCCCTCAGAACCAGCAGGCCATTTTCGAGCGGATGAAAACCGAGCGTGAGCGCATGGCCAAGCAATATCGCTCAGAGGGTGAGGAAGAGGCCGCCAAAATCAATTCCGCGGCCAACCGGGAGCAGGAAATTATTCTGGCAACTGCCAGGCAGCAGGCGGCCGTTATCAGGGGGGAAGGCGATGCTGAGGCCACCCGCATTTATGCGGAAGCCATCTCGCAGAGCCCGGAATTTTACGAGTTCACCAAAAGTCTTGAAGCATATAAAAATTCAACTAAGGAAAATACCCGAATTCTGCTGCCTCTTGACAGCCCTTTCCTGAAATATCTTAAATAAAAACTTGTACTTCCAGCATATTTTCCCATGCTGGAAGTACAGTTCCCTGGTGAAAACAGGTTGTTTTTCGCATTGCCTCTAGTCAATCCTCTATTCGTTATTACTTATATTGACAAAATGGAAACATGTTTGTATCAACAATAGGTGTATTGAACTATTCTATTCTAAATACAGGCTGTTTTTGACGTGTAAGCCTGTGCCTGATGATAAACATTTATTTTTGAGGAAACATAAAGTTTCTTTGTCGTAATTAAAAATTATTAACGGCAATATAAATCATTTCATGTTGGAAAACAGGGCGTAATTTACCTTGGCCGATATCGGCATATTGCTTTTGAGGGAGCAACTGCGGTTTTGCCGCAAAAACTGAGGAGCGCCGCCTGCGGCGCATTTGAACGTATTCTTAAAGCTGTAGGACGTGGGGGCGTCTGAAGCTGATTTGCATTAATGCGGGGGAAATATGTCTGCTTTTGACGAAGTCTTTGACAGAATTAAACTGGCAACAAACACTAAAACTCAGGTTGAACTGGCCGAAGTGCTGGGAATAAGACAGTCTAGCATTTCAGATGCCAAACGCCGTAACTCTGTTCCGGCAGACTGGTATATGAAGCTGTTTGAAAAGTTCGGCCTCAACCCTGACTGGCTGAAAAAAGAGGCCGGTCCGGTTTATCTGCGCACCGAACAGGGATATCAGCCCACAAATGTCGGTTCAGGCAGCGGCTACCTGCTGGAGTCTCCCGGGCTTTACGGCGCCCCTGAGGCCAAGAGCACTGTAGTTACCGTTTATTCCATGCACGGCGCGAATATGACCGAAGCCCCCGGAGAACCGGATGTTATCGGCAAACTCTCTATTCCCCAGTCGTTTTTTGCACCTGGCATTCAGGTGTTCAAGGTCGACACCGCCGGGATGGAGCCGCTGGTTTGCAAGGGCGCTTATATCGGCATTGACACCAATCAGAAAAATGTGGTTTCAGGCGAAATTTTTGCTGTTCACATCCCCTTTGAGGGCATTTCTCTGAAGCGGGTATTTCTGGACGGCGACAACCAGCGTCTGGTGCTTAAGGCCGAGAACCAGAAGCACCCGGATCAGTATATCTCGCTCGATAAGCACAAGGATCGGATTGTAGGAAATCTGACCTGGGTAATGCAGGAGTTTTAAGACGGCGGTTCCGGCAATGCGGATTTACGCCCGCCGCAGCGCTGGAACAGCAATTGGGTTAACGAAATACTGAAGTTACAGCACGGAAAGGCAGGCCAGACCAGCCTCCTGCCACGCCGGAAGCGATCAACCCGGCCTCCCGGTTGATAGCGGTTAATTTTGATGATGCCGCTGACAAGATTGTTTCAGGCATGAGGTTTTGGGCCCAACGCGGCCCGCAGACACCTGGAACTTGCGGCAAGCCATTTTCTTGCCCCTGGCTTCACGGCGGCGCGCCTGCTTCAGATATACGTTAAGCTGGGCTGTAATGCTCGAGAATGTATGCGTAAGGGGGCCTGCCTCGGCCCCCTTAATTTATAATTGAATTGACTGGTGATTTAATAAATCTATGAGCCGCTCTTTTTCCCGAAAACTTATCATAACAGGTCTGGCTGCTCTTTTATCTGTTTTAATCTGTCCTTTCGTTCAGGCTGCGGAAAAAGGCGCTGACCTTCCAACCAGTTTTGAACCTGACGACTTCAGAAACTCACAGCGTTCTGACTCAGGGTTGCTACCGTACCCTGAGCTGGGAAGTTCGGAAAATGAAGGCCTTGGTCAACTTGAACTCAACCTTGAGCTTCCGGCGCCGGCGCAGCCGGATGCCTGCTGGCATGAGCTCATAGAGCGGCTGGCGGCCGATGGGCTGGACAGGCAATGGCTTGAGCAGGCATTCAGCCGTCTGGCGGATGGTTTTAACGCCGCGCCCATGAAAATTAAACTCCAGGAGTTATACAGAATCAAGTTCGGGAAGAAAAATAAACCCGGACAGGATGGGGCGAAGCAGAAAGCCCGTTATCTTCCAGATGTTCTGACCGAGGGAAATTACCGCCGCTGCGCAGAGTATCTGGAGCAGCACATGGATATTTTCTTGCTGGCGGAAGCTGAATACGGGGTGCCCAAGGAGGTGGCGGTGTCGCTGCTCATGGTTGAAACCCGGCTGGGGGCATATATGGGGCGTCAGTCTGCCCTGCGCAATCTGGCCAGCCTGGCGGCCTCCACCAGGCGCGAAACATTTTACCCCTACCTCCCCTCTGTTGCGGGAAACCGGCAGAAGGAAGAGTGGATGCAGAGCGTGCTGGATAAACGCTCCAAGTGGGCTTATAATGAGCTGAAGCATCTGCTCTCATACGCCCGCGCCAACGGGGTTGATCCGGCGGGAATTCAGGGCTCCATTTACGGGGCTGTCGGATATTGTCAGTTCATGCCCTCGAATGTTCCCGTCTTTGGCGCAGACGGAAACAATGACGGGAAAATAAATCTGTTTGAACCGGCCGATGCCATCTTCAGCCTGTCAAATTATCTGCATGTTCACGGCTGGACTGCCAAAGCCGGGGCCGCAAAACAGCGCAAGGCGCTTCTGGCCTATAACCGCAGCTCCGCCTATGCAAACACCATTCTGAAAATGGCGGAGGAGGTGCGGGCGCTCAGAAATGCTGAAGCAGAGAACTCAACCCGGAATAAGGATGCAATATAGATGAAATCTTTCAGGCAGGTACTGACATTCAACGTTAAGGGCGGCGGGCGTTCATCAATATCACCCCTCAGGTGGAGGAGTGCCTGCGCAAAAGCGGAATAAACGAAGGGCTTCTGCTTTGCAACTCCATGCATATTACCAGTTCGGTGTTCATTAACGATGATGAATCAGGCCTTCACCATGACTTTGATGTGTGGCTGGAAAAGCTGGCGCCGCATGAGCCGCTTTCTCAATATCGCCACAACGGCTTTGAAGATAACGCGGATGGGCACCTCAAGCGCCAGATTATGGGACGGGAAGTCGTGGTAGCCGTCACTGAAGGGAAGCTGGATTTCGGGCCGTGGGAGCAGATTTTTTATGGAGAATTTGACGGTAACCGTCCTAAACGAGTACTGGTGAAAATTATTGGAGAATAACCAGAACCTCCCCACACCAGGGGGCATCTGCCATAACTTTTCAATATTTTTAATATTTCTGTCTGATTCAAAAGTACATGATTTACAGGGGGGCAGGTGAAGATGTCAAAAACGCCAAATCTGCTTATCAGTTTGCTTCTGATATTGATAACCGCCGGTGGCGTGATGTTTGTGCAGCATTTGTGCCTGGAGGAGCTTACCAAACGCCTGATCGTTCTGGATATAAGTGCAGCGGCTTTAATTGTTTTCGGATGTCGCCGACGTTCAGTTGCTGCGATTGTTTTCCTGATGCAGTGTGCGGCAGGAATATCCTTTATTTCCTATGCCACGAGCATGGGAACCCCCCCATCAATTGCGGCGATAATCAATGGAGCAGGTCTTGCTGTTCCCACAATCGGAGGGATTTTGGATTACATCCCGGCGACAGCCCTCCTTCCCATCGTCATACTCCTGATTCAGCTTTTACTGCTGCGCGCCGCCTGGCTTAAAGCCCCGCTAAAGGTGTTGATACCGCTGGCGGTGGTATATGGACTTCTCATGCTTAACACATTTCGTTATGTTCCTTTAAATTACCTTACTAAAGAAGGTTTTGAGGCGCGTTACAAGCAAGCCGTCTTTATCAAAAATCCTTTGTCAGAAAGCGTACGAGTACGAGGCATTCTTGCCAGTTTCGCGGTTGAGCTGATTACGGATTATCCCGGAACACTCAGGGAAATGAAGGCGCCGATTTCCCCACACGGCCCAACTGACAATCTGCCCATATTTAGAGCGACCAGGCGCATAGCCCTGATTCAGGTGGAAAGCCTGGATTTCGAGCTTCTTGATCTGAGGGTGAATGGCGCCTTGGTTATGCCGTTTTTACACAGCCTGACCTCAACATCTCATGTATTTCGACTTGACGGAACCAAAAAACTTACTTCAGCCAATTCTGATTTTGAAATTTTTAATGGAAGGATAGCATCTCCACAAGTCAACCATTATGAAGTGGAAACTAATTATGGAGACAGTCTTTTACGCATCCTGAAACAATACGGGCTTAACGTCACCGCCTTTCACGGAATGCCCAGAAATTATATGAATCGGGAACATGCGCAGCGGCTTCAGGGAGTAGATGTGTACTACAGCCTTGAAGAAATGAAAAAAGCCGGTGTCCCCGCGCTTCCTATCTGGTGGGGGGGCTGTATGGCGGATGCGGACACACTGTCCTTTGCTGCCGATAATATCCCGGACGGACCATTCGCACACTTCATTTTTACTATTGATATGCATATGGCTCCCGATGTCGAGCAGTACTCTTCGGGGAAAAATTTTTCCAGTAAAGCTGATGCTTTCCATCATTTGTGCAGTACAACGGATGCAGCGCTTCAGACCTATGTGAAAGCTTTGCCGGAAGGGACCACTGTTATCCTGTGGGGAGATCATAGTTCATATTTTGTAAAGAATTCTGACCATATCCCTCTGCTCATTCATATAAAAGGAGAAGAACATCCCTTTGACGGCCGTGATATCGATGGACTGACCCGTTCCAATATATATTACTATCTTAAAAAGATATTTGAGACCAGTCTAGGTTCAGGACTCATTAATTAAGATAAA
>JAFQMU010000069.1 GCA_017421085.1 Desulfovibrionaceae bacterium
CGTCAAAGCCTCCCGTCAGCCACAGTAACAGAAAGTATCTGTGTTTTTCAAATATATTCCCGATAAGGCAATAAACCTATTCATTAAAAACGAGCTGAAATTGCAACTTGCAAAATTTTGAAGATGAAGCTAATAGCTTGAGAAGTCAGACGTCTTGTTAATACATCATACAACTCTAGACAACTACAATTATGCATAAGACCAACGCGCTCACCAGCCCGATGCCGCGGCAGGCAAGGCTCTGCTTTCACGCTGTCTGGAAGTCATACATTTTCAATAAAGCTGTTTATATTTCCGGGTATTTTCTCCCTCATCCGCTAAAATTTTTCTTACCGGGAAGAGGCATTTGTCCATGCCTCTGCGCTCATCCGTCAACTCCGCCGCAATTCATCGCTCAGGCAACCGTCGTTCCGCCATACGCGGAGCGGAATAACCATAATCAACCTTTATTATCACAGGACATTTGAGGAGGAAGGACATGGAGCAACAACAAAGCAACAACAGCATGCGGATGCTGAAATTTCTGCTGCCCTCTCTGGCCGGGGTGCTGCTGTTTCTGGTGCCTATCCGCATTGACGGCGAATTTACCCTGCTGATCAACCTGATTATCAGCGCCACCAAAGCAGCCATGGGCGACTTCCTGCTGCCCTTTGTGCTGATAGTGCTGGGCACCTCAGCCGTGTGCTCAAGCATAGGATTTTTCAGGCCCAGCCTGTTCAAGGGCTATTGGGCGCGCCTGTTCAATGTGAAAATCTTCAACCTGCTGATCCGGGTGTTTTCCTTCATCATCGGGATTATGATTTATTTCAAAATCGGTCCTGAGTTCATCTGGTCGAAAAACACCGGTACCATGATGATGGTGGATGTAGTCGCCAACCTCATCCCCTTCTTCCTGTGGGCGGGCATGTTCATTCCTCTGCTCACCGAATTCGGCCTGATGGAGTTTGTGGGCAACCTGCTGCGCCCGATTATGCGCCCTATTTTCCGCATCCCCGGCCGCTCAGCCGTGAACTGCTCCGTAGCCTGGGTAGGCAGCGGAACCATGGGCATTGTGCTCACCAACAAGGAATTTGAAGCGGGCTTCTACACCCGCCGCGAGGCCGCCACCATTTCGGCGAGCTGGTGCGTGGCCTCGGTAGCCATTGTTTATCTGCTTTCCAGCTTCCTCGACCTGGCAAATTATTTCCCGCTGATTTACATCACCGTGATCGGGGTTGGCCTGACCATCAACATTATTATCTGCCGTATTCCCCCGCTCAGCAATTTCAGCGAAACCTTCTATGAAGACGCGCCCAAGCGCGATGTTTCCGAAGAAATCCCCGCCGGGCAAACCAGACTTGGCCATGCAATCAGGGCTGCCACCGAGCGCGCCAATGAAGAAAAGGAAAATCTGGTCAAGAGCGGCCTGAAAATCACCGGCGACATCTGGTTCACCCTTGAGCCGATTGTGCTGGCCATTGGCACTGTGGGCACCATTCTGGTGGAATATACCCCGATTATCGGCTATCTGGCCATGCCCTTCGAGTGGGTTGTAGGTCTGCTGGGTCTGCCTGAGGCGGCCCTGGCAGGGCAGTGCATTCTGCTTGGCGGCGTTGACCTGTTCCTGCCCTTTGTGGTGGGCATGGGGCTCGAAAGCATGGTTACCAAGTTTGCCCTGACCATCACCTGTCTCTGCCAGATTATCTTTCTCACCGAAACCGGCCCCCTGCTGCTCAAGCTTGATATGGGCGTTAAGCTGTGGCATCTGGTGGTGCTGTTCCTGCTCAGAACCCTGCTGGCGCTGCTTATCTCCACGCCGCTGGCATTCTTCTTCTTCGGGTAGACTGCACAGGAGCAAATATGAGCGAAATCAATGCAAAATACTGGGACGAAAGAAAAGAAGAAATCTCCGGACTGATAGGGAAGCTCTGGGAAATTCCCGAGCCGCCACTGATGGAATATAAATCTTGCGAGCTGCTCTGCCAGTGGTTTGAACAGAAAGGATTTCAGGTAGAACGCCGATTCTGCGGCATACCCACCGCCTTCAGGGCCACTTTTGCCCAGGGGGAGGGCGGCCCCGGCATAGGCATTCTGGCGGAATATGACGGGCTTGCCGGTCTGTCCAATGCGGCCGAGGCCCGGCGCAACCCCCTGCCGGGGCAGGCCGCCGGGCATGCCTGCCTGCATTCGCATATCGGCGGCGGCAACAGCGGAGCGGCTGCGGCTCTGAAGGAGTTTCTCATCGGCGAAAAGTTGTCCGGGCGCATTGTTGTGGTGGGCTGCCCGGCTGAAGAACTGCTCTGGGGCAAAATCGCCCTGCTGGACAAAGGCGGCTTTGACGGGCTGGACATAGCGCTGACCTGCCATGTGGACTACCAGAACGCCAGCGTGGCCCGCCCAACTCTGGCCTGCGCTACCGGCGAATTTGCCTTCGGGGGCGTGTCCAGCCATGCCGGTGCGGCCCGCAACAGAAACGCTCTTGATGCAGTGGAACTGGCCGTGGCCTCTATTGAACGGATGCGCGGGCACCAGTTCCCCGGCGTTTCCGTCGAACATGTCATCCGCCATGGCGGGGTGGCTCCCAACATTACCCCCGACCGCACCAGTCTCTGGTTATTCGTACGCGACAAAGACTACCGCACCATGCGCCGCACCTATGAATATGTGGCCGACATAGTGAAGACCAGCGCCAGAATTGCCGGCGTTGAAGTGGTGGAAGGCTTTATCTCCTGTACCCGCGGCTATCTCCCCAACGATACGCTGGGGCATCTGCTGCTCAAACACCTGAGCGAAAGCGGAGTTCCCCCATACAGCGAGTCTGACCTGCGCGCCCTTGGCGAGCTGGCCAAAAATGCCACCGGTACGGACAAGGTTGTTTCCAACCCGGAAATCATTTACCTCTGCGAAGGGGTAGATCCCTATACTCAAGATGACGGAGAAGTAAGCTGGCGCATTCCGCTTGGCCGGGTAAACTGGGAAATTCCCTTGCAGATTCCCC
Organism: Desulfovibrionaceae bacterium; assembly: GCA_017421085.1. Classification (GTDB taxonomy): domain Bacteria; phylum Desulfobacterota; class Desulfovibrionia; order Desulfovibrionales; family Desulfovibrionaceae; genus RGIG1962. The sequence continues at coordinate 2,978 of JAFQMU010000069.1, forward strand.
TGCATAACTGGTGCACCACTGCTCTGGCAGGAATGCCGTTCAGCCGCAAAGGCGCCCTGGCCTGCTCCAGGGCCATTTATCTTGCCGCTGCGGAAGTTCTGCTCAACCCGGCTATCGCTGAAGAAGCCAAAAAAGAACTGGATAAACGGGTAAACGGCGAAGACCTGGGGCCGGTATACTATGCCCCGGTTGAAGACCTCACCCAAAATCCCGCCGCCTTCTGGGACGGCAC
>JAFQMU010000070.1 GCA_017421085.1 Desulfovibrionaceae bacterium
ATCGCCCGTCTGAAGCCGAATGAATTCCCGCATGGGGTAAGACATCACTACGCTGCCCTGAAGCACCATGCTTCCGACTGCATTGAATGCGGCTCATGTGAAAGAAAGTGTCCGTTTGGTGTGAAGGTAATCGACAATATGCGCGAAGCTGTGAAGCTGTTCGGAAATTAAATCAACAATAATTCATAGCATTTCAACACAAGGGGCAGTCCGGTCAGCAATAATCGGGCTGCCCTTTCCGGTTTGTTAAAAACCGCGTTCAGTCCGCCGGGTCAGCTTGCTTTTGCAGTAATTCATTCCGAAAATTCTGAAAAACACAGCGGGCGGATGCCTGTCCTCCCACCTGTTGTGATGAGAAAATTGGTTTCAACCTGATAAAGGCCTTCCCAAAAGCCGCTGTAAATACAGCGGCTTTTGGGATATTGTTATTATTGTTGTGGGTTGATGAGTTAGCCCAGTCGGCTGAGCAGGTCGTCCTTAATTTCAGGAATGGGCTTGGAGCCGTCCAGCTCAATATAATTGAAGCCCTCAGCCGCGGCCATATCCCGATAAAAATAGGCGGCGCCAAGAGTACCGTCCACATCATTATAATAAATGTCATGGCGCTTGTTGATGGCTTCTTCGTCCTGGTCGTCAGCGCGGGCGGAAAGCGCTCCGCCGCATACCCGGCACACATCGCCTGCCGGTTTGATGGCCTCAATATGGATGTTGTTGGGGTGATTGTTATCGGCTGCGCAAAGGCGGCGGCCCATAATCCGCTTTTTGGCGGTTTCCCGGGGCAGCAGAATCTCAATCACGCAATCAAGCTTCATGCCGGCAGCCTGCAAAGCTTCCCAGAGCTTTTGGGCCTGCACCATATTGCGGGGAAAACCATCCAGCAGCCACCCGTTGCCTCCCTTTTCCTTCAGGGTTTCCAGAACCATGGGAATAGTGATTTCATCAGGCACAAGCTCGCCGCGGTCAATATAGGCCTTGGCCTGTTTGCCGAGGTCGGTGCCGTTTTTAATGTGTTCGCGAAAAATCACGCCTGACTCGATGTGCGCGATATTATATTTGTCCTTGACCAGGGCGCCCTGAGTGCCCTTTCCGCTTCCATTGGGTCCAAAAATAATGATGTTCACTCGAAACCTCCATAAATTTCAATTCTTTTATGTCGAAATTACCGCTTAGTCAATCGGGCATTACTCAGGCGAAAAACCAGTTCCTGCCTTTCCACAGCAGCCTCAGCGCCACCGGGGAACTGCAGACGCATAACTCCGCTGCCCTGTCCGTTTCTGCGCCGCTGCACCGCCTGAAAAAGTTCGAACAGCTGCGGAGCCGGAGTAAAAAAAGGAGGCAAATTATTCAACTGGGCCAGCTGCGTCAGGCACTGCCGAAATATACGCAGGGCCACAGCCTCGCCTTGACCGTAAAGCTCATTCAGTTCAATTGTCACCGTTCCGTCGCGCAGGACGGGGGAAAATGCAGGCAGATAACTGTCCCAGAAGTCCTGATCGGCCCAGGCCAGTTTCCACAGGGTTTTGGCGTGTTCAAGATACCCCGTATTTTCCTCCTCCAATAAAGGAATAAGATGATGACCTACCCGGTTACGGGTGTATTCATCGCTGGCGTTGCTTTCGTCTTCCATATGCCCTATTGCCAGTTCACTCAGAAATTGTTCCAGCCTGCGACGAGGTTGCAGCAGAAGCGGGCGCAGCAGGCGGCGTTTCGGGTCAAGGGCGGGCATTCCTCCCAGTTCGGGCCAGCCGCAGCCGCGCAACATCCGCATGAGCTGATCTTCAGCCAGATCATTCTGATTATGCGCCAGAGCAATATATTCCAGATTTCGCCGGGTGCGCAGTTCATCAAAAAATTCCTGACGGGCCTGACGCCCTTTTTCTTCAAGCCCCCGTTCTCTCTTCCCAAGCTCAAGCCGCCTGACATGGCAGGTAAGCCCCAACATACGGGAAAGCCCGGCCACCCACTCCGCCTCGAGACTGGATGAAGAACGCAGGCCATGGTCAAGATGGGCAACTTCAAGTTTTAAATTAAATTTTGACTGTAATGCTTTAAAAATCAGCAGCATGGAAACAGAGTCAGCTCCCCCGGAAACTCCAAGAAGCAACCTGCGGTTTTTCAGAGATAACCCAAGATAGTTATTGATGAAATTTGAAATATCAAGGCATAAGTGCGCCCACTTCGGAGGCATTTGCCCAAGACTTTGGGGCGCAAAGGGCGGCAAGATATAATCATGCGACATATTTAAAGTTACACTTTAAGTTTTTTAGAAAGCAACAAACTCACGTAATCGTGCATGTGCTGGGCAAGCTCCTCGTCCGCCAGGGCTATACAGGCGCAGTGCAACTGATTTTGAGCCCGCACCAGCATTTCCAGAGTCACGGAATTGCCGCTCAGCTCCAGGGCCATGGCATAAGGCCCGCAGTCTTCCTTATGCTCCTGCTGCAAATCGTTCAAAAATTCATCAGGCACCGGCAGCCAGTATAAATCCGGCAGGCTGGAGCGAAACCCCAGATTATCCAGACAGGCTTTAAGCCCGGCCAGCTGCTCTGAGGAGCAGTCGATAACAATGTCTTCCTGCATCAGTTTTCCTCATCCAGATTAAAAAGATTGCGCACAAGGCTGAGCGGAACAGAAGCATCACCGTGATGCGCCTGCAAATTTTTAAGATAACGCACCGGGTTATGGTTGAATTTTTTTACAAGAGCATCCAGCATCCTGCGCAAGGCCGCAATTTCAGCCTCATTCAAATGGGGCAGACTGCGCAGCGTCTTGTCCAGCTCGGCTTCAGCAAGTCTACGGGTGTATCTGTACAAATCAACAATGGTCGGTTCCAGCTCCAAAGCCGCCTGCCAGGCAAAATAGCTCTCCACCTGCTCGCCCACTATCCGCAGGGCGGATTCCACCTCTGTTTCGCGTTGGTTGCGGTTTAAATCAATTCTCTTCTGGATATCATCCAAATCATATAATTCCAAACCGGGCAAACTGCGCAGAGATGGGTCAAGCGTTCGGGGCAGCCCCAAATCAAAACAGCAGAGCGGCTGAGTCCGATCAAGGCCCTGCATATCTCTGCTCTCAACAATATAGCCGTTCCCTCCCCATGCGCTGAAGAGCAGCTCAACCTGCGGCAACATCTTTGATATCCCACCCAGGGAAACAACCTCTCCTCCGGCCTCTTCCGCCAGTCGGGCCGCATTTTCCTGACTGCGGTTGGCAATGATGATTTGCCGGCAGCCTTTTTTACGCAACTGCAAAGCAGTAAGCCGGGCCATATCCCCTGCTCCGATAAGCATTGCGCTTATCCGCTCAAGACCGCCGAGCCGCTCGCGGGCCATATCCACTGCCACATTGGCCAGGGAAAGCGGAGCGCAGCCCAGGCGGGTTTGAGTGCGCACCTGCTTGGCTGCGCTGAAAGCCCGGTGAAAAAGTTTGTTTAGAATTG
>JAFQMU010000071.1 GCA_017421085.1 Desulfovibrionaceae bacterium
CAGAAGTTGTCAGTCAATATATATTCACTATTCAACAAATAATTAAGGTAAGTATTCTGTCAGCAGCTGTGGAACGGAGAACAGTCTGAGACCAGCCTTCAAATGCCGGCGCGGCTTTTCAGCTCTGAACGTTTCCTGCTGGGCAGCAGGCGGGGCGGAGCGCCCGATTGGAATCAGGGTGTCAGGGGAGTTTCGCGCAGGGCAATGTCTACCGGCATTCCCAGCATCAGATTTGCGTTAGCAAGGGCCTGTCCGGCCGAGCCCCGGCACAGATTGTCAATGGCAGTAATTATGGTGAGCATGCCTGCCTTTTTATCCACATGCAGGGAGACATCGCAATACATGGTTCCGCGAACGTTGCGCAGTTCAGGGTAGACGCCTTCAGGCAGAAAACGCAGCCATCTGTGCCTGCGGAAGCCCGCCTCATACGCGGAGCGAACTCTGGCTTCCTCCACCCCTTTGCGCAGCGGGGCATATATGGTGGTCAGGATGCCCCGGTTAATCGGGAGCAGGTGGGGAGTGAAAATAATGTTCATGTTCTTTTTACCCAGCTCCTGAATCTCCTGTATCATTTCCGGCGTCTGGTAGTGGCTGCCCGGATGACAGGGACGCAGGCTGTCATACAGCTCACAGAGCAGATTGGGCAGGCAGGCTTCGCGCCCCGCCTCGCTGGCGCCTGCCTTCGAATCTGCAATAATGGTTCCCGACTTGAGCAGATTGAGCCTGAGCGCAGGCAGAAGCCCCAGGATTACCGAGGTGGAGTAGCTGCCAGGGTTGGCCGTAAGCCTGGCCCGGCGGATGCTGCTGGCATTTATTTCAGGAATGCCGTAAACCGTCTCTTTAAGATATTTCGGGCTGCTGTGGGAGGTTTTATGCCATTCTTCATAGACAGCCTTGTCTTTCAGCCGGAAGGCGGGAGATAGGTCTACCACCCTGGTTTTAAGCTCGAGCAGCTGGGCTGTCACTTCCGGATCCGGCGAAAAAACCAGATCGCACGCTTTTGCCAGATCTTTTGTTTCAGGGGCACAGACAATCAGCTCAGCCAGCTCTGTGCGCTGGAGAAATGGATGTATTTCGGCAAGAGTTTTTCCTGCGTCCGCTTTTGATGTGGCGCGGGTGAGAGTCAGGCGGGGATGTGAGGCTACCAGCCTGAGCAGCTCCATGCCGGTGTAGCTGTCTGCTCCAACCAGCCCTACGCGAAAACGTTTCATCAGAACAACTCCTTTTTAAATTGTGCACAGCACAGCAAGCCAGTTTTATACAGGACAAAAGCTCCTGAAAGGAGTTTTTGCGCTTTGATATTGAAGTTTAGAAATTCAGGAAATGTCGGTCTATTTGGATTTGATTACATACTTCATGCGCAGTTCATAGAGCAGGCCGTCAAGCAGACGGCTTTCGTCTGCATCAAGATTATTGGCGGTTTTTTCCTTGAGCATGACCAGCACATCGATATTGTGTCTTGCTGCCGGCAAATCTTCCCGCATTTCGCCTGATTCCGGTTCGGGAACTTCGCCGAGGCAGACCAGCGCGGTAGAGGCTACAGACAGCACAAAGGTTGAAAACGTCACCTGGGGCAGGGGAATGCTCTTTCCTCCGGAACAGGATTGTTCATTTGCATTTTCAGCGTTCATATTCGCTCCTTGTGTGAGCACTTTTTTATTTGTCAGGTTATGCCGGAAACTTCCTTAGCATACACGACCTTAAAAAATAGAACAAGATTATTCCTGCCGTACGGAAGCCTGTCTTTTTTCCAGACGCATCTGGCCGTTCACGGCAAGATAGATTGACCCAAGGGTAATTACTGCCCCCAGCACAGTGAGCAGAGTTGCAGGCAGATCGAAGAAGAGAATGTCCCAGGTAAAAGCCAGGGCAGGCTGCACAAGCATCAGGGGGCCGCCCAGAGAGGCCGGCAGGCGCGGCAGCCCCCAGGTGAACAGAAGTCCGCCCAGGGCCTGCCCCACAAGCCCGTAAAGAAGCATCATCAGCCCGGCAAAGGCTGTGGGGATGGCAAGGGATGAGCCGCTTGCAAAGCAGGCAAACAGCCCGAAAACAGCGCAGCCGAGCGAAATGACGGTCATGCTCGCAATGGGAGAAATGCGGCCTCCCATTTTTTGGGAGTGGCGCAGTACCAGTATATACAGAGCATACCACCAGGAGGCAAACAGGCCCTGCCCCATTCCCAGCATCAGATTGCTGCCTGTTTGGGCGGGGTTCACTCCCAGAATGAGCCAGAGCCCGCCAAAGGCGATGGGCAGGCCCACCAGCAGCCCGCAGGACAGCCTTTCCTTAAAAATAAAGAAGCTGATAAGGGCAATGAAGAATACATGGAAATTGGCAAGAATTGTGGCCATTCCCGGGCCGACGTGGAAAATTGAGCTGTGCCAGAAGACCAGGTCGAGTGAAAAGCAGAGCACTACTATTCCCAGCACGGCATATGTTTTGGGCGATGCCCTGTATGATTCACGGGTAAACAGGCCTAACAGCAGCAGGCTGATGCCCCCGAAGAAACAGCGGTAAAAAAGGGCGCTGGCGGCTGAAACCCCCGATGCCTTGACGAATATTGCCGAAAAGCTGATGCACACCCCTCCGCCGACAACCATGAGGGCAGCTGCCCACAGACCGGGCATGGCGGGCATATAAGTTTTGCGTTGCTTTACAGCTGGTTTTGAGGTCATATGCTTTTTATGGTTGGCAGTATACTGTTGAACTGCTGCTGTTTTAATTTTTTACACCGGAGCTCTTTCTTCAGAAAGCGCAGTTTTCCGCTGCTTGCCCTGCTGAGTCCGCAGCCTCAGGCTGTGCTGCCTGCATAAAAGTTAGTAAGGTTCAGGTTCACAGGTGTTGGAGCAAAAGCATTGAAACATGTTTGCTCTAAAGTTCGGCTGCCCGCAGACGGGCTTGTTCCGCCTGTTCTTCCAGCCCGCAGGCAGCGCAGGCCTTTGCCAGGGCAAGCCAGCCGGGGGCATGCTCAGGCCGCAGGGCAACGCTCTGGCGCATCAGGCTGAGGGCAATTTCCGGGTTGTCGCCGTTGTTCAGGTAAATTTCCGCAAGCATGGACAGGGCGAAAGGATCGTTAGGATTTTTCGCCAGAGTACGATGCAGATGTTCGCGCGCTGTATCCGGTCTGCCGCCTGCCAGGGCCATTCTGGCCAGCTGACGGTAAGCCGGCCCCTCACCCAGCGGATATTGGGCCGCCTGCCGATAATGCTTTTCCGCCTCCTGCATCTCTCCGAGGTTTTCAGCAATCTGCCCGAGACGGAGAAGGGAAAAAGCATGCCCGTCATCAATTTCAAGACAGCGTCTGTAATAGGCGCGGGCCTGAGCCCAGTCTCCTTCAGCCTGGTTGGCCTGAGCCAGATTATACAGCGCCATAAGATCCGCCGGATTTATCTTCAGCGCGGATTCAAAGGCGCGGAGGGCTTCTTCCCGGCTGCCGATACCGGCCAGGCATACACCCAGCGAGGTCCAGGCCCACACATTTTCCTCATCGGCCAGCAGGGCCTGTTTATATTCTCTGATGGCCTCGAAGATGTCGCCGTGGCTGAAGTGGCGGTCGGCCCTGATGTTCAGGGCAAGCGAGTTGGCCTCGCCTATTCTGGGTTTGTTCAGCAGCAGGGCGAAGTCAAGGGCCTTTCCTGCGTTGGTCAGCGCATCCGGCTTGCGGTAATTCAGCCAAGGGTAGGCGGCTGTTCCCGCAACCAGCTCAACCCCGAACTCTTCCTCAATGGCAGCGGCGGCGCCTTTCAGGTGTTCCGTCAGCTCGCTTGCAGCCGCGTCCGGGCTGAAAAGAATCAGGCTGTGCATTCCATACTTTCCGATAAATGCACCGTTTTCCAGCAGACAGGCTGACTTCTCCACCAGTTTTCCCTGCGCTCTGGAAATAATGGTTTCTTCTGTTATTGAACCCTGTTCAGGGTTAAGGGTTTCGCCCGGGATGAAGCGGATAAGACTGAGGCAGAAGCGGGAGCATGCTTCCCGGCTCTCGGCAAACCGGCTCAGAAAGGCCCGGTGCCCAAGCAGAAAGGCGGAAAGAGGCTCTTCTCCCGCCGCGTCAAGTTCAGACAGCGGCTCCAGGTCAAAATCGGGCAAAAGCTCAAGACGATCTCCCGGGCTGAGCGGGCGGGTGGGGTCGCTGAGGCCGGTCACTTCGGCAATGGCGCGGTTTTTCTGCACGGAGGAAATAACAATTTCCCCCACCATGCCGGGGCCGGCGGGCGGGGAGATGACCTTAAAGCGCATTCCTTCCCGCGCTCCTGTTGCTGAGCCCACATTAAGCTCAACCCTGTACATGGGAAGAACTCCGACCACCTTACCTCCGTTATTCAAAATTTCACCAAATCCAAGCAGGTGAATCTGTTCTCCGTAATGCAGGGTGGAATCCCAGGCGCGCATGGCGGCCATGCCTGCTTTTTCCAGAATATGGCCTGCCTGCTCCAGCCCGTTTTGTGAAACTCTTACGGTGGAAGCAAAATTCATATCCTGCGGGTAGCAGGCAAAACCCACGGCCACAGGCAGGCTGACAATGCTTCTGGTCAGAGGGTCGGTGAGCTGGACGCCCATCATTTTTTCACAGATTTCCCGGCCCAGGGCGGTGCAGTCGGACGGAGATTTCCCGGGCAGATACGCTGCGAAAGCGCAGTCTCCAACCCGGGCGGGGAGAGCGTGCTCCGGCAGACATTCCCGGAAGGTCCGGGCCAGCTCCTCAATGAACTTTTCTGCAAAGGAATGCCCGTATTCCCGGGCAACCCGGGTCAGAGGACTGAAGTTTGCACTCAGTACCGCAAAGTTAGCAGCAGGATAGGGAGAGATAAAATTCTCAAAATTGTTCATGCCGGACTTTGGGAGCTCTGAGCAAGGCGGGCATGAAAGCGCAGGGCTGGCGCCTGCTCCGGTCAGCAGGCTGTTTTGCAATGACTCTATTCCGGCTGCGATGTGCTCCAGCAAACAATCTTTGCGGTAAAGACCGCTGCTCGAGTCAATCATGCCTGCCTTGAACAAAGCGAGGTTGTCCAGGCAGAGTTCAGCCACTTTCTCCAGCAGATGAATCTGCTGTTCATCTTCGATTTCTGCTCCGCCGGCGGAAAAAACTCCCAGCAGCGCACCGTTATGAATCAGGGGCAGCAACAGTTTCTGTTCTTCCGGCAGCCACTTGGGGCCGGGGGCGGGCGCAGTTGTGGGGAAATAGAGGCTATGGGCATTGAATGTTATAAAACGGGCCAGATATTCCTTCAGTTGCAGTTCATATTTAATCAGGTCCCGCGAGAGCAGGGCCGTGCCGGGGATGGAGCCTGGCTTGACTGCACGGAGTGCGGTCGGCTCGGAAAGTTCTTTTTTGCTGGTAGTCATGGAGAGTTTATACGCTTGGGAAGGGGTTTTGTGAAGTGTTTAGAAGGCTTCTCATAATTAAAAAGGAGTGGAAACGATTTCCTGAGCAGATTAACTTTGAAAGCTGATTTGTTATGCCGGCTGCGGAGCGGAGACCTCCTGCAAGTGAGCGCAAATCAGCACTTTTTCCGCAATAGAGAGGACATGGCGATTGAAATATATAGTATTAATCTATTCTATTATTTTTTGAGTTTCTGACAGCGCGGGTCAAGATCGCCGTGGCTGAGAATTTCGCCAGTGAGCCGGGTAATCAGCTCTATAAGACGATTAGACAACATATGACCACTCAATAATTCGCTCAGAGCAGCAGCAAAGGAACGGGTGAGGAAGAGTTTCAACTCAACAGGAGGGCCGGGATTGGCTCTGGAGATCCGCATCCTCCCGGCTTTTCGGGCACAGGGGTGTAAGAGGTTGGGCTGGATTTCAACTGCTGATTATTCTGTCTGAGAATCAGCCGCCTCGGCAAAGTCCGCGTTCATAAATCTTCTGTTGACGCCGTATTGAGGGAGGTCAAACGAAACCCCGCAGCGTTTGTCTTTCACCCACATCACAGTCAGAGCGGGGGCAGGGGAAAGGGCCTCGAGAAGCTCTGCGGAACCGGCGCGGACGGTTCCTTTCTCTCCTGCTTCAAGTTCCCGGGCTGACGGGAAAACGGAATTGTGACCTATAAGACCGCGCCGAGTGAGAGCGCACAGATGTCGCTTGAGCAGCAGGGCGCCACCGATATTTTAAAAGAGCTTCAGATGCTCGATGTGAACACACTCACACCGATTGAGGCGATGTCGGTACTGTTTGACCTTGCAAACAAGGCGAAATCAATGTAAATTTAAAAAAAGGAGTGAAGAAAATGCCGAGCATAAACGTTTTGCCGCGCGACCTTGCCGAGCTTATAGCCGCAGGCGAGGTGGTGGAGAGGCCCGCTTCTGTGGTTAAGGAGACGGTGGAAAACTCGATTGATGCGGGTGCGCGCCACATAACAGTGGAAATTGCACGCGGCGGGGTAACCTATATCCGTATCACCGATGACGGTTGCGGAATTTCGCGCGACGATGTTCCCAAGGCTTTTCTTCGCCATGCTACAAGCAAGATAAACACCGCAGAGGACCTTGACCGCATTATGACCTTAGGCTTTCGCGGTGAGGCGCTTGCCGCAACTGCCGCGGTGGCGCGGGTTGAGCTTTTTACCAAAACGGCTGAGGAGCCGCTTGGCACCCACTATATGATAGAGGGCGGAGCGGAAATGCTTTGTGAGGAGAGCGGTTGTCCTGAGGGTACAACCCTTGTTATCCGCGATTTGTTTTATAACATACCCGCCAGAATGAAGTTTCTCAAAAAGGATGCTACCGAGGGTGCGGCGGTAAAGGCGATTGTTGACCGCGCGGCGCTTTCAAATCCGCAGATAGCTTTTAAATTTATCCGCGATGGCGAGCAGGTTTTCACCACCTCGGGAAACGGCGATTTGCAGGGCGCAATCTATAGCGTTTTAGGTCGCGAATTTGCAAAGTCCCTCATTCCTGTGGACTATCAGTATGATGGAGTGGGAGTTTCGGGCTTTGTTTCAAAGCCTGTAAGCTGCAAGGCCTCGCGCACAGGGCAGATAACCTTTTTAAACGGCCGCCTTGTTATGTCCAAAACGGTTATGGCGGCGGTTGAGCAGGCATATAAAAACAGCGCGATGGTGGGCAAGTTCCCCGCCTTTGTGCTTAACGTTTCGGTGCCCTTTGAGGCGGTGGACGTTAACGTTCATCCCGCAAAGACCGAGGTTCGTTTTTCGGACGAAAAGCGGATTTTCAGCGCGGTGCATTATGCGGTAAAGAGTGCTATTGCCGCGGGGGACACAAGACCCGAAATAGTGCCGACCGCTCAGAAAAAGCCTTTCTTTATGCATATGGATGCGGCAGAGTACCGCCAGAGCGCAGTAGCCTTTGAGGAAAAACCAAAAAGCGCACCAAAGGATACGCCTCGGTTTGAGCGGCTTTCTGATCAGAACACACCCTTCTTTTTAAGGAAGGAATTTATAGAGGCCGAAAAACGTCTGGCCGAAAAGGAACGTGCGCTTAATATCACGCGCGAGAGCGATGAGGAGATAGTATCCCCCGCGGCAGCAGAGCCGCAGACTGATGCGCAAAAGACAGAGCCGCAGGAAGTTTTGCGTCCGCAGGAGAAAGAGGAACCCCAAGAGGCAGAATATGATCCTAAGGCTGAGATTCTCTTTATAGGAGAGGCTTTTTCCACGTATATTATTGTCTCGCGTGGGGAGAGCATATTCCTTATAGATAAGCACGCCGCCCACGAGCGACTGATATATAACGAGCTCAAAGGGCGCGAAACGATAGAATCGCAGCCGCTTTTAGAGCCCGTGGCGGTGCGCCTTGAGGGTGATAAATATATTGCCGCGATAGATTCGGCAGAGCTTCTGCTTCGCGCAGGTATAGAGCTTGAGGATTTTGGTGACGGCACAGTGCTTGTGCGCGCGGTGCCCGCGGCGCTTGCCCGCGAGGATGTTGCCGCAATGGTTGAGGAGGCTGTAACCTCTATTTCGGAGACGGGTTCTGTAGAGCTTTCCGCCCTTGACGATATTTTCCACACGGTTTCCTGCAAGGCGGCGATAAAGGCGGGGTATATCACCTCGCGTGAGGAGCTTTTGAGCCTTGCAAAGCGCGTGATAGACAACCCCGACGTTATGTACTGTCCGCACGGCAGACCGGTGGCGTTTGAAATAAAGCGCCGCGAGCTTGAGCGGCATTTTGGTAGAATACAATGAGTAGG
>JAFQMU010000072.1 GCA_017421085.1 Desulfovibrionaceae bacterium
AAAACCAGCGTGCTCAAGCAGCATTTTTCCGGCTGCCACGCCATATTGAGTGAATATATCCATACGCCGCACCTCTTTGGGGTTGATGTACGGCTCAGGATTAAAATTCTTAATTTCTCCGGCAATGCGCGCGGCGTAGTCGCTGACATCGAAACGGGTAATCGGTCCTATTCCCGATTTGCCCGCCAGCAGATTATCCCAGGACTCGCCAAGGGTATTCCCAAGCGGAGTAAGAGCTGAAAGCCCCGTTACCACTACTCGTTTTTTATGCATGTGCTCTCCAGAGCTTTGGTTTGAATTGTATAATGCGGCATACCGCCAAAAAACGGCTTCAAAAAGAAAATTCCGCCTGGAAAGCGCCTTGTGCGTCCATGCCAGAGAACAAGTTTATAATCAAACTTCTCCAGTCATGCTGCCGTTAATCTCCCACCTTCCAAAAGGCGGAACCAGCGCCCGGAATCAGGTTTTCTTCTTAGCCCATCCGGTGAACAGCTTGAAGCGGGCAACAGAAACAAACAGACAATAAACGCTGCCCCAGCAAACGTGCTACAGCCTTCAAAAAGGGAGGCCTGCAGCCCGTTTTAACTGCCCCAACTGTTCTTGCCGGGCCAGGATTTTAAGCTGAAGTTACCCTCTTCAGAAGCGCATATCTACCCGTCGAATAAGCAATATCCTTATCCAGCGCAGCCGACAGCCTGCCAGCACTACAACCCGGCGCAAAAACAAAAAACGCGGACAGGCGGAAGATGTTTTCCGCAAAAAGTCCGCGCAGGCTGCCCCACTGACGCCGGGGCAGCCTTTGCACCAAAGCTATTTATTGTTTTCGATAAAGGAAATGGCGTCCTGCACTTTCAGAATTTTCTGAGCGTCATCATCGCCGATTTCAATGTCGAATTCTTCTTCCATAGCCATGATCAACTCGGTGAGATCCAGGGAGTCGGCGCCCAAATCGTCTACAAAAGACGCTTCCGGCTTCACTTCTTCTTCACTGACGCCAAGCTGTTCTACAATGATTTTTTTTACCTGTTCCTGTACAGACATAAGTCCTCCCTGTGCTGACAAGGTATTTCGGGTTTAAAATAATTTCCGGCCCGCCGAAAGGCTCAGCAATAAAGGCCGCCGTTTACGCCAATTACCTGACCGGTAATATAACCGGCCTTTGGAGAAATAAGAAAAGCCACTAGGTCCGCCACATCTTTCGGCTCGCCGAAGCGGGCAAGCGGAATGGCGGAAATGTAGCTGCTGCGCACATCATCGGAAAGCGCCCTGGTCATATCGGTTTCGATGAAGCCGGGGGCCACTGCATTTACGGTAATATTGCGGACGGCCAGTTCTTTGGCAGCCGACTTGGTCAGGCCGATCAGCCCGGCCTTGGCGGCGGAATAATTGACCTGCCCGGCATTGCCCATCTGACCGACCACTGAGGTAATGTTCACAATGCTGCCTGCACGCTGCCGACTCATAATTTTGGCCGCTTCCCGCAGGCAGTGGAAAGCGCCTTTGAGGTTGATGTCAAGCACAGCGTTGTAATCTTCGTCTTTCATCCGAATGAGAAATCCGTCTTTGGTAATGCCGGCATTGTTGACCAAGGCGGAAAGATGCACCTTGTCTTTGATTTCATTGCGGAAAAAGTCCCCGACAGCCGCATCATCGGCCACGTTGAGGGCAAAAGCCCGCGCCCTTCCTCCTGCCTCGGCAATGGCGCTAACAGTCTGTTCCGCTTCTTCCGGGCGTGAAACATAGGTAAGATACACCTGAAGACCGGCCCGCGCCAACTCTTCAGCAATTACCTTGCCGATTCCGCGGGATCCCCCGGTAACAACTGCGGTATGAATCAATTCGCTCATATAAGTTTCAATTCCTGCTTCAAGACAAACTTGTTTATAATCCAAACAACCGGCAACTGCAACCGGGATTTTCAGGTTGTCCGTTCCATTAAAACAGCCTTCAGCTGCAAAGCAAACTATTTTTAATATATTGTAATCAGGAAAATGGCAAGCCTGCCGCTCGCCTCCTCAACCCGCTGCCGGGCGGATGAAATTTTTACAGCCGCTTAAATAGCGGGTTTACAAAAAACAATTTAATATTAAAATAGGTGGAACATACTCCAAGTTCAATTAAAAACTTTACTTCTCTATGATTACAAAACTGGCGACCAAAGACCTTGCCCCGGGAATGCGGGTTGTAAACCTAGATCTCCCCTGGCTGGCCAACCCTTTTCTTTACGCCAGAGACGGGGTGCTGGCTTCACAGGAAGACATCGACCGCATTATTCTTGAAGGATTTCTTGAAGTTTACGTCGACACGGAAACCCCTGCCTCAGGCGATGTGGAAGAAGAAATTGAAGAGGTCATTCCCCACCAAAAGGTGGAAGAAACTTTTCAGGACCGCCTGCCGCCAAAGGTCAGGCTGAGTGAAGAGCTGCCTGCGGCGCGCACTCTGTTTGACGGCTCAGTGCGCTTTGCCCGCAGCCTGATGCTTGGTTTGAGCAAGGACAAGCCCATTCCGGTTGAGGAAGGCGCCCGGATTGTAGACGACATTTTCAACAGCATTACCCGCAATTGCAATGCCCTGCTGGGGCTGGTCAAGCTGCGCCGCCGCGATGAATACACCTATACGCACTGCATTAACGTGTGCGTGCTGGCCTCGCTGCTTTCAGTGCAGCTGGGGCATAAACCCTCCGTGACCAGAAAGGTAGGGCTGGCCGGTCTGTTTCACGACATCGGCAAAACGCACATTCCCGATGCAATTTTAAATAAAAGCGGCCCTCTTAGCAATGAAGAGTTCATGGTCATGAAATTGCACCCTGAGCTGGGGCTGCGCCATGTGCAGGAACAGGGCCTGCCCCCTGAAGTTATGAGCGGTATTTCAGATCACCATGAAAAACTGAACGGCAAGGGCTATCCGCGGGGGCTCAAAGGCGATGAAATCAGCGAAACCGCCCGGATTATCACCATAGTGGATATTTATGACGCTCTGACCAGTCGTCGGGTTTATAAAGACCCCATGCTTCCCCATCAGGCCCTGTGTCTGATGTACTCCATGCGGGGGGAAGAACTGGATGAACGCCTGCTTTCCCACTTCATCCGCACCCAGGGCATTTACCCGGTGGGCAGCGTGGTAGAGCTTTCATCAGGCTGGCGGGGAGTAGTAACCCAGATTTGCCCGGAAAAGCCTCTTGCTCCGCAGGTAACCCTGGTACGCAGCCCCCTGGGGCGGCTCAAGACCGGCGAAGTAATAAACCTGGCGGAACAGTCGCAGGTAAAAATCACCAGAGTAATGACCCCAGGCGAAGCGGGCGTTGACCCTTCCCTGGCCATACCCGGAGCGAACAGTTCAACAGTGCAAAGCTACGTCAGCGCCTGAGGGAATAATTCAGCTTTCAAACCTCAGTCAGGCATGTGCAAGCATCTGCAGCGCCTTTTTCAGCACCGCATCAGGAGAAATCATCCGCATGCAGTTTTCTCCCCGAGAGCCGGATGATTTGCCGTGCAGAGAGAAGGGACGGCCGGGGCAGTCAGCCTCCAGCACCTGATCGCCCGCCCCGGACGGAAAAAAACCCCAGTGGCGAGTTGTAGGACCAAACAGCCCCAGCACCGGAGTGCCAACCGCCGTGGCCAGATGCATCGGCCCGGAGTCTGAGCTTATCAGAAGGTCTGCACAGGCCAGAAGGGCGCAGGTCATACGCAAATCAGTTTTATTGGTATAGTCGCGCCCGGCGTTTCCGGCAGCCAGGGTCAGCCTGGCCGCCGCATTGCTTTCCCGGCCGAGAATAAACCAGTTGATTTTGCGGCGGTCGAGCTCCGCGCTCAGGCGCAGCCAATATTCCGCGGGCCAGGCCTTCTGCTGATGCGTGGCATAAGGGTGAAGCGCCAGAAGCGGAGCGCGGGGCTGCCCCCCCATGCAATGGACATTGAACCCGGCCTTTTCAATAAGCAGACCGGCCTGAACAAGCTCTTCATCATCCAGATAAATATGAGGAATCAGCCTGTCAGAGGCAGGAGGCGGACTTTCAACAGCCATGGCGTAGCGCTGCGGAACGTTGTGCTCCAGCAGGCATGCCTCACAAAGCCTTCGACCGGAGAGCAGAAACAAACGCCGCGCCAACCCCAGCTTGGGGTAACGCAGTACCCTGCCCTTCCACAATCCAGCCAGCATTCTGGTGCGCAGAGAATCATGCAGATCAATAAGGTCGCAGCCAGCATTCACGCTGGCAAGACGGCGAAACACACCCAGACTGGCAGGAAAATGCAGTTCAGCGTCTGTAAGCCCCACGACTTCATCCACAGCAGGGTGATGCGTGAAAAGCGGAGCCAGGCTTTTTCTGGTAATAACCCCAAACCGCCACCCCCGGCTCTGACGCCAGTAGTCAAGCACCCCGGTAATCAGAGCGACATCTCCCATGGCGCTGAGCCTGACTGCAAACTTTCTGGAAGAAGCGCTCATGCCGCGGCAGCCTCGCCATACAAGCGCTTGACCGCTCCCACCTGAGCGGTGTATTGTCTGGGGATGAATAAATCGGAATGTTGCATAGTTACAGAAAAACTCCGTTTTTCAGCAGCTGCACTCACTGTGCTTCTGCTGCTGGTTTTACCGCTCTGTTCCGCCTGCTCAAAAGTTAACATATCAAACCTGCGGGCACAAGCCGGGCCCGATACGGATGGACTCCGGCTGGAAGCCATGCAGACGTTTGACCTCCTGCCTGTAGATGCGGAGAGCCCGTTCAGCGAAGAGCTGGCTCTTGATGCAATTAAAAACAATCTGCTGGCACGCGGGTACCGACATGACCCGGCAAACCCCGATTTTCTGGTGGCGGCTTGGTATAATTTGACATGGCGCGCTGAAGCGCATATCGCTCCGCCTTTTGGGAGGGCCATGGGCTGGCCTTATCCTTACTCCAGCCGCTACAATCCGTTTTGGCAGGGGTTCGCTCTTTATGGGAGCGGAGGCTATACTGTGCTCAACAATTATGCAAGCATGGCCATAGCCTTTCTGAACCCGGCAAGTCAGGAACAGATTAAGCAAAATCTTAACAACCCGGAAAACAGCCGTCCTGTTCCCGAAACAGCAATTTACTGGATAGGGCGGGCATCAACCAAAAGCAGCCGCAATGCCTTCAGCGTTCTTTCCTGCCTGAGTGCGGGCATTCTGGAAGAATTTCCCCATGCAGCCGAAATTGAATCAAAATCCGTAGAACTTGCCCTCTGCCATTAAACCGGTTTTAAAGCTCGCATTCAGCGCCGGAACATTGTGCAGAAAGCGACCAGACAAGAATTTACGCTGCGGCAGCTGTAAACTCCGGGCCTGACTGCATCATTGGGTTTGCCCTCGCACAAGAACACCCGCTGATACAAAAAAAGGAGAAAGCAACGCGCTGCTTTCTCCCCAGATTAAACCCGTATTGCTTTTTGCCTTTACTCAGCAGGATACCCTAAGGGCATTGCCCCGTAATAAAACTCCTGAGGAGTCATCTTCAGTTCTTTTTCCCACTCGCCGTGCTTTATCGAGCCGATATAGCAGGTGGCAAGCTCCCGCGCCGCGGCTGTCAGATAGACATTCTGCATGGCAGCCCCGCAGGAAAGATAGACGCTGTGCAGCACTTCTTCAAGCGGTCGGGAGTCCTTGCCGAGCAAAGGTTCCGGGCTTGCCACATAAAGCAGCAAAGCCGGGGCTTCCGCTGCAAAATCCTGCAAAACGGCCTCCCCGCGCAAGTCCTGAACGCTTACAAACTCAAGCAGATGCTCAGCGCCGTTATAGAGGTATGTACCCTTTTCCCCGGTAACATAAACCTTGAACGTGGGAGAGGTCCGGCGGGCAAAAGGAATAACCCATTTGCCTCCAGGCGTTTTGACCCCGGCCGCTGTCCATAGAGCATCGCCCAAATCCTGCAAGCTCAGCTCTTTTTCTGAAAAAGCCCGCAGAGAACTGCGCTCCTTTACAGCCTGAAACAGGTCTGTGCCGGAAAGTTCGCTCACCGGCGGCAGCGCTATGTTTTTTTCTCCTGCCTGAGAGGTAACAGGCACGCTCAGCAGCAGGAGACCCAAAAGCAGGCAAAATACTTTTTTCATATTCACCTCACTATATATGTTTACTTTAAACCGACCTTCCAGTACATTTACAGCCTATAAGCTTTTTCTTTCCGCATAGGAAAAGGGCATATCAGCAGGCAGACGCAGACCGGAAAATTTGAAAAACCGGTTTTTGAGCGGCGACCGGACAGCTCATCCGCCCTCGTCAGAACTGTCTGCAGTCAACCATCATAATCAAACAGCTGACAGGTGTAAAATGAAAAAATCTTTAGGTGCAAAAACCTTAGTATGGCCTGCTCCGGTTTTTCTGGTAGGCAGCTACGACATTGAAGACAAACCAAATATAATGAACGCCGCCTGGGGGGGTATCTGCTCTTCTGAACCGCCGGCTCTGGCCGTGTCGGTTCGCCCTTCCCGCCACACTTATGAAGGAATTATGCGACATAAAGCCTTTACAGTAAGCATTCCTTCAGCCCGCCTCACCCGCGAGGCCGACCTGACCGGTATCGTTTCCGGCTCCCGGCTGGACAAATTCACGGCCTGCGGCTTCACGGCA
>JAFQMU010000073.1 GCA_017421085.1 Desulfovibrionaceae bacterium
GCAACGGCGAAGTGGGCGAACACAGCAGAGAGCTGTATAAGCTCTACACCGACATTCAAAACGGCAAAACCCCGGCCCCTGAAGGCTGGATGGTAACCGTGCCGCATTATTAAACCTGCTTTTTGCATTTTACGGGCGCTCCGGGGCGGTCAGACCGCCCCGCGCCCAATCGGACTGCCCCTTGCCCTGAGATGGAGAGCAGTTTTAAATTTCTGAGTTAATGCTGCTATAAAATGACTATTTTTTAAAGACCGGACAACACGCCCGGCCGCTCCTTTCACATTCAGCAAAGAACCGGACATGTCAGACAATTACCCGCTTGCCACTGTAATAATGCCCACCTATAACGGGGCCGCATTTATTAAACCGGCGGTTCAATCCATTCTGAATCAGACCTGGCCCGCTCTTGAGCTGGTAATTGTGGATGACGCTTCAAGTGACAGCACAGTCCGGATTGTGCAGAAAATTGCCGGCGAATGCAAAAAACGCCGGATAAGACTTATCAGGCATGAGCGCAATCAGGGTATTTCCGCCGCTACCAATACCGCCCTGGCCAATGCAGCAGGAGAATATATCTTGCCCATGGATCATGACGATATCGCCCTGCCCACGCGTGTGGCCGCCTGCGTGCAGTTTTTGCAGCAGCAACCTGAACTGAGCGGGTGCGGGGCTCAACATGTGGTGCTGAAGCGTTCCGCTCTGCTTAACCGCCTGAAAATTATGCGGGCGGAAGCAAGGTCCGCCCCGCTTGGCCCGGAAGAGGTGTTCGCTTCATCACTGTTCGGCGGCATGCTTTTCAACCCCACTGTGTGCTTCAGGTCTGATTTGCTCAAGCTGATGACTGTTCATTTTGACCCCGCCCTCAGCGTTGGGGCTGACAATGATTTTTATGCCCGCGCCCAGCAGGCCGGGGCGGCTTTCGCGGTTTTGCCGCAGGTGGTCACGCTTTACCGCCGGCATGGCGGCAACGCTTCTTTGAAAAATCGAGAGGCGGCGCTCAACTGCCGTCAGATGATTTCAAAGCGGGCCGTTCTGGCTCTGCTCCCTGATGCTGATGAAGACGAACTCGCCCTCCATGCCCGCCTGGTTGTGCGCGATAAAAGCATTTCTCCCGATGACCTGCCCGGGCTGCGCAACTGGTTTATGCGTCTGCTCGCCTCCCCGCCCGCTCCGCTTGATCCGCAGAAGAATGGACTTAAATCCGTTCTCGCCCTGAACTGGAACCGGGCCTGCGTGCTGGCCGGGCTGCAAAATTTCGCTGCCGGCTGGCGGGCATACGCCGGACTGCCGGAACTCACCCCCTGGCTTCCTTCCCGACAAACCTTTCTCTATCAATATCAAAAGCGAAAACTGACCAGAATTTTCAAAGGCAGGTAGCCGATGCCCAGCCTACCCCTGTGGTTGTGCGCATGGAGCTAATGTAACGTTGCGAGACAGACTGCACGACCATGTTCAGCTTCCCGTTCGCATTACAAATGCTCAGCAACGGCTGTGTAATTGCAGATATGTTTTGCGTATTCTCCAATGGGAGAAAAGAGTTCTTTGCCCGCTCCCTTCCTACTCAACGCCTCCTTCTTTATGGGCGCTCACACTTTATGCCAGATTGCAGGGAAGGGATTTAACTATCGCTTCGGCAGGCAGGCATTCATGGGCTGTGGGTACAGACGCAACGCATGAATGGCTTCAGCAGATCTTGATTTTTTTTAGAAAAATTATAACCACTGTTTAATTCAGGCAGACAATTAATTTCAGAACTACCCTGATGATTTTGTTCTTCACCAGCAAAAATCCCGGCGCTTCCTTAACACCGGGATCTTTGGCCCTCCGTGGGCGTCACCCCGGAGAACTGTTTGGAGGACTGACTGATAAATTTTTTGCCGCGTCCTCCCACACGGCGGTTAGAGAAACCTGCAACAGTTAAGAAGGCATAAAAACTTCACACTTTCCAAATTATGGACAACCTGTAAACATCTGACGGACAATCACAGGTTGCGCCCAACCGGGTAAGGCATCCCGGCTTAATATTCTACACTTCCATCCCAGAAGCAGAATTTTCAGAGAACTTCAGTGAGCTGCCCTGAAATGCCGCACGGCACTCACTATATTTGCAACTTATGCGCAGGCAATTGCGCCTCCACCCTTTACCGGGCTAAAAACTATAGCCGTATGAAACGCCCCAGGTGTCATAGCCGGGGTCGGTATCGGCGATACCCCAGGTGGAATGATTGGTATACTGCCCCTCAATTCTGTGCTGAAGGCTGTCGCCGAAATTAACGCCAACTACTCCCCTGCTCATAATCATCACGTTGCTGCCCAAATCCTTGTGATCGAGGTGATCATCCGAAAGGAAGGTCGGCCCCAGATATCCGGCAATATATGGCCGGAACCCGGCGGTAGTAAACATTCTGAAACGCAGCCCCAGGGGAACTGTCGCCCCCCAGATGGTGTCGCCGTGATCCGGCACCCAGGCATGGGCGTTAATGCCCAGAGAAGGCGTGATGTCAAACAGGTCGCCTGCGTAGAAAGGATCAAAATGCTGACGCACTCCTATCTGGTAGGCCATGGAATCTTCATCTCCCCCCGCAACGCTGCCCTCCAGCACTACGTCATTCGCATAGGCCATGGATGAAGCCGCGCAGAGAAAGCCCACTGTAAGACAGATTATATAAAATAGTTTACGCATCTGCATACCCCTGTGCCCACTGTGCGTCGCTTAAGTGCACCGAACAGCGGGCGTCATTTCAATTTAAATTTTAAATACGCTATTTTCTAGATAAAGTCTAGAATTTTTCTAGACTTTTAAATTAAACAAAAGTTCCTGAAAATTCTGAAAATTCAGACCGATTCATTTTTCCCGACAAAATATTTGAATGCATCCCTTGCGGATGCTGGCGGCGGCGGCAGCAGCAGAAACGGAGGGCACATGCACGCAGTACTCCTCAGAATACAGGTGTAAACTTTTTATTGTTAAGTTGAGGGCAGAATAATTTAAGGATTCAGTCTTTATGAAAGGAACTTTGGGTTTGCGGCAAGACTTTCGGCCTTACCCGCGTGAAAGCCTCACCGGAGCGGCCTTCATAACAGGATATGATGAGGATAAAGAAAAGCGGGGTTAGCCAGAGATAATTTCAAGCAACCCCGCTCTCGGAAAATTGATAAGAGTTATTTAATGCAGAAAAGCAGACGGCGACAGATTCAGGCCGTCCGCTCATGGCGTTTTTCCCGCAATTTTTTCAGTTTTGTCCAGAGCAGACTCAGAGCGAACACCGCGCAGGCCACCAGAATAATCATTGCCCCGCTGGCAAGGTCAAACATGGCCGCCAGCACCAGCCCGGCGGAGCAGAAGAGACCGCTGCCCAGCACAGCCAGGAGCATTGTGCCCTGAAAAGTCCGGGCATGGCGCGCGGCAATGGCCGGAGGCAGGGTAAACAGGGCCATGACCAGAAGCAGCCCCACCACCCTTATCAGCATAACCACGCACACCGCGGCCAGCGCTACCAGCAGATGATGCAGAAAAGCCACTGGCAGCCCGCGGCTGGCGGCGAAGTCGCGGTCAAAAGTAAAGGCAAGCAGCCCCTGAAATCCGCCCACCACCAGCAGCAGAACCAGACCGTCCAGAGCCAGCATGAGCAGGATGTCGCTCCCGGACACAGCCAGAATATTTCCGAACAGATAGGTTCCCAAATCGGCCCGGTAGCCGGGGGTGAGGTCGATGAGCATTATCCCGGCGGCCATGCCCACAGCCCAGAGAGCGCCGATGAGAATTTCATTGTTGATGCGACTTTTCAGCGACAGGGCCGACATCAGAAGCGCCGCGCCAATGGAAAACACAAGAGTGGTGGGCAGCACCGGCAGCCCCAGAAACAGGGCCAGACCCACCCCCCCATAGGCAGTGTGCGCCACCCCACCCGCCAGAAACAGCATGCGGTTAGCAGCCACCAGCGTGCCGATGATTCCGCAGGCCACAGACGCAAGCAGGCCTGCCAGCAGGGCGTTTTGCATAAACGGCATGCTCAGCACCATGTTTAAATCAAGCAGAAAAGCCTGCATCAAACACTCCTCCGCTGCTGCGCAAAGCTGTTGTTATCGCCCAGCTGCCCTGCCCGAGGCGCATATTCCGCGCCTGCTTCATCGCAGCAGCTTGGGGCGCAGTAAGCGCACTCCGCGCATTCTTCCGCCTGTTCATGCGGGATATGCCTGATGAAATGATCAAACGGGCACGACTGGGGATGAGTGCCATAAAGCAGTTCAAGCATGGCCGGGTCAGGGGTGTTGCCGGGGGTGGAGACAATATTTCTGTTTACCGTGGCAATGGAACTGAGCGGACCGGTGGTAATGGAAAGGTCATGACTCACCATAATTATGGTCATGGGCGTATCATTGACATCGTTGCACCAAGAGTTCTGACAGCCGACTTTGGAAAGACCGGCCAGAAACTCATAAAAGCAGAACTTGCCCTGCGGGTCAATGCTGGCGGTAGGCTCGTCGAGCAACAGCACATCAGGGTTTGAAGCCAGGGCCCGGGCTATGAGCACCCGCTGCTTCTGCCCGCCGGAAAGCTCGCTTACCTGGCGATCGATGTAATCCCCAAGCCCCACCATGCGCAGGGCCTCGCGGGCCCGCTCCGCCCCGTCTCCCCGGCGGCTCCAGTGCCGCCCAAAACCAAAAGGCAACGCTTTCTGATTTATCTGCCCGGTGAGCACCGCCTCAAAGGCTGTGATGGGAATATTAAACGATGCGGTGGAAAATTGCGGCACATAGCCGATTTTATGGCGCATCTGTGCAGGCGGCCTGCCGAGAATGCGCACTTCGCCGCTCCGGGGCTGCAACAGCCCCAGCATCAGTCTGGTCAGAGTGGTCTTGCCGCCGCCGTTGGGGCCAAAAAGCCCTACAAACTCGCCCACTCCCACCCGCAGGGAGGCGTTTTCCAACACAGGGTCGGCATCGTAGGCAAAAGTCACTTTATCTATTTCTACAGCCCAAGTCATAATTTCTTCGCAAATTCGCTCTGTTTTCTGCAACCGGCAGGCTTCATCCGACCGGCAAGCCGGGGCCGGACGGATTAAAGCTTCATGACGCACCGGCAGGCGCAGGTTTACTTCATGTCGTTCCGTACTCCGCCGTCGGCGCTATGCCCAAGCACCGCCAGGGCCGACTCCCGGATAGCGCGCAGGGGGTTGTCGCCAAGAGGATCAAGCAGCTCCACCCGCCCCCCCGGCAAATGCGCGGCCACGGTGGCTGCCACTTCAGGGTTGAATTCCTTCTGCACAAAAATCACATTGATTCCTCGGTTGCGCGCATCCTGAATGATGATGGCCAGGCTCATCGGGGTGGGCTCCTTGCCGTCCTGCTCCACAGCCATCTGAGTAAGGTCATATTCAGCGGCAAAATAAGCCCAGGAAGGATGAAAGACCAGAAAAGCCCGTCTTTCCGTGGGCAGAGGTCTCAGCATGTTTCTTATTTCGGCGTCGAGATTTTCAATCTGCCCCGCCAGAATGCGATAATTTTTCTCGAAATACGCTTCCTGCTCCGGCATCTGATCAGACAGACCGCCGCGCACGGCATCGGCCATCTGCCTGAGCAGTGAAGGCGACATCCACACATGGGGGTCATGCCCGTCATAGACGGGCGCGCCCGTTTCCTGATTATTTTCATCAGGCGCGGCTTCATCGGCATGCGAATGGCCGTGTTCATGTTCATGCTTATCTGGCGGCAGCAGATCAGAGTCGGAGAGGGGTGCAACCAGATTTACCACCTGCACGCCGTCATCGAGCGAGCCCAGACGCCCCAGCCATAGCTTCTCCATAGGGGTATCAAGGCTGAAGTAGATGTCGGCCTGGCTGAAAATGGCCAGTTGAGAAGATTTCGGCTCAAAGGTATGCGGGTCGAATCCGGGCGGAATCAAAGAAATTGAGTCAACATATTCTCCGCCTATCCGGTCGATGACATATTTGATGGGAGGCAGCGAACAGGCCGCCTTTACCCGCGGAGTGCCGCTCGGGTAATTGTTGACAAACGCCGATTCAGTTTCACCCCCCTGTCCTCCGTCCGCACCCGGCTGGGCAAAAACTGTAAACGGCGCGCATAAAAACGCCGCGACACTGAAAGCAATGATTTTTAAAAGCATTGAGTTTTCCTTAAAATATAAAAGTGAGAAAACATGGCTTCTCAGATTCAGGCAGATAAAAAAAGACGCTCCGGAACAGGCCTGCGCATGTTTGTCAACCGCAGTTGTTTATGATATCTGTTTTCTTTAAAATTACAAATGGCTTTTTCAGGCAGACCAAAATGGAACCCATTCTCCGCAAAAAAACCAGAGAAATAAAAATAGGCAATGTGCGCATCGGCAGCGGCAACCCCATCTGCGTGCAGAGCATGACCAACACCGACACCCGCAATGTGCCCGCCACGCTTGCCCAGATTGAACGCCTCGCCGCTGCCGGCTGCGAGGTGGTGCGTCTGGCGGTGCTAAATGAAGACGCGGCCAGCGCCATCCGTCACATCAGCGCGGCCTCGCCCCTGCCCCTGGTGGCCGACATTCACTTTGACGCCCGTCTGGCTGTGGCAGCTCTTAAAAACGGAGTAGACGCCCTGCGCATCAACCCCGGCAACATCGGCAGCCGGGCCAAGGTGGCTGAGGTGGTGGCGGCAGCCAGAGACAAAGGCGCACCCATTCGCATCGGGGTAAACAGCGGCTCAGTGGAAAAGGAAATTTTGCGCAAATACGGCGGCCCCACTCCCGAAGCCCTGGTGGAAAGCGCGCTGGGACATGTGCGTATTCTGGAAGAGCTCGACTTCTTCGACATAAAAATTTCCATCAAGTCGTCATCGGTGCTCGACACTATCGCCGGCTATACCCGGCTTTCCGCTGCCTGCGACTACCCCCTGCACCTGGGGGTGACTGAAGCCGGAACCGCCGTGCGCGGGGCGGTAAAATCTTCCATAGGCATCGGGCTCTTGCTGTGGCAGGGCATTGGTGATACCCTGCGCGTTTCGCTCACCGCCGACCCGGTGGAAGAAATTCCGGTGGCCTGGGAAATTTTGCGGGCGCTCGGTCTGCGTTGCCGCGGGCCGGAAATCATCTCCTGCCCTACCTGCGGACGCACCGAAGTAGACCTGATCGGTCTGGCGGAAAAAGTGGAAAAACGCTTGGAAGGTGAAAGCGCACCCATCAAGGTGGCGGTAATGGGCTGCGTGGTCAACGGCCCCGGCGAGGCCCGCGAGGCCGATATCGGTCTGGCCGGGGGCCGCGGCAAGGGCATAATTTTTCGCCACGGCGAAATTGTTCGCAAGGCGGGAAGCGAGCAGGAGCTGCTCGACGCGTTCATGGAAGAGTTGGACCTTTTGTTGAAAGAAAAAAGAGGCTAAATATGCGTTTCAGTCAATATTACATCCCCACCCTCAAGGAGGCCCCGGCAGATGCCGAGGTTGTGAGCCACAAGCTGCTGGTGCGCGCGGGCATGATCCGTAAGCTGACCAGCGGCATTTACACCTATCTTCCTCTTGGGGTGCGGGCGCTTGAGCGGGTATCCCGCATTGTCAGGGAAGAAATGAACAAGGCCGGCGCACTTGAAATTTTCATGCCTACAGTTCAGCCCTCTGATCTGTGGGAAGAAAGCGGCCGCTGGCAAAAATACGGCAAGGAGCTGCTGCGCTTCAAAGATCGCAACGACCGCGACTACTGCCTCGGCCCTACCCATGAAGAAGTGGTAACCTCCCTTCTGCGCGGTGAAATCCGCTCTTACCGCCAGATGCCCATCAATGTTTATCAGATTCAGACCAAGTTCAGGGACGAAATCCGCCCCCGTTTCGGGCTGATGCGCGGCCGTGAATTTATTATGAAAGATGCCTACTCTTTCGATCGAGATAATGCAGGCGCAGATAAGAGCTATGAAATCATGTACCGCGCCTATGAAAATATTTTCCGGCGCATGGGGCTGAAATTCCGGGCGGTTGAAGCCGACTCGGGCGCCATCGGCGGCAATTTCTCCCA
The DNA here is from genome assembly GCA_017421085.1 of Desulfovibrionaceae bacterium. Classification (GTDB taxonomy): domain Bacteria; phylum Desulfobacterota; class Desulfovibrionia; order Desulfovibrionales; family Desulfovibrionaceae; genus RGIG1962. Next base: position 7,994 of record JAFQMU010000073.1, read on the forward strand.
TGAGTTCATGGTGCTGGCCGATACCGGCGAAGATGTGATTGCCGTGGCCACCGACGGAACTTACGCCGCCAACCTGGAGCGCGCTGAGGCCACCTATTCCGGGCCGGAAGCGCCGCTGTCCGAAACCGCCTATGAAGAAGTGAGCACCCCCGACTGCCCCACGGTTGAGGCTGTGTGCAAGTTGCTCAATGTTCCCGCTGCTCAGATTGTCAAGACCATGCTCTATAATGCCGATGGCGAAATTGTGGCGGCCTTAGTGCGCGGCGACAGAGAAGTAAACGAAATCAAACTGAAGAACCTGGTGGGCGCAGTGGAGCTGAATCTGGTCACAGCCGAAGAAATTGCCGGTGTGAGCGCGGGCAACATCGGCTCAATCGGGCCGGTGGGCCTGAATGTGCGTATTTTTGCCGACCTGGAACTGCTGGGTGGCAACGACTGGATTGTAGGCGCCAACAAGCCCGATGCCCACCTCATTCATGTAGACTTCAAGCGCGATGCAAAAATTGAAGCCTATAAGGATTTGCGTCAGGTGCAAGAAGGCGATCCCTGCCCCCGCGGCGGCGGCAAACTTACCCTCACCCGCGGCATTGAAGTGGGGCACGTGTTCAAGCTGGGCCTGAAATACTCCGAAGCCATGAACGCCAAATTCCTTGATGAAAACGGCAAGGAGCAGTTCATGGTCATGGGCAGCTACGGCATAGGCATTTCCCGCGTGGTGGCAGCTGCCATTGAACAGAATCACGATGAGTTCGGCATCAAGTTCCCGCCTCCACTGGCACCCTTCCAGGTTTCCCTGCTCAATCTGGATATTCGTTCTGAAAAGGCCGTTGCCAAGGCTGATGAAATATACGAATTCCTTGAGAGCGAAGGTCTGGAAACTCTTTATGACGACCGTGATGAGCGGCCCGGCGTGAAGTTTAAGGATGCAGATTTGCTCGGCTCTCCCATCCAGCTGGTTGTAGGCGGCAAGGGCCTTGATCGCGGCATCATTGAAGCTAAAGACCGGCGCACCAATGAAAAGTTTGAACTTAGTCTGGAAAACTTCAAGGAAAACTTTAAAAAATGGCAGGCCGATGTATGGGCGGGCTGGGGGCTTTAAAAGCCGCTTATTCCGACCTTAAGCAATGTTGAATCAGGCGGCCCGCAAGCTGTGGCAGAAACACCTGTTTGCGGGCCTGCCACCGCTCTCAGCTTCATCCGGTATCCTGTATCGGCATTTTCCGGTTTCAGAACAGCCCAGGGTTAAAGCATTGCTTCAAGTCTGTTTCCGCCTTTCCACCAGATTTAAAAACAGCAGTCATGTCAAAAATCTACACTGTTCAGGAACTTGTCCAGCTCCTCAAAGGTAATCTGGAAACCAGATTTCCTTTTGTCTGGGTCAGGGGTCAGGTGTCCAACCTCTCCCGCCCGGGTTCAGGGCATGTTTATTTCACCCTGAAAGACGAAAATTCCTGCCTTGACGCCGTGTGGTTCAGACAGGCCCAGCTCTGCGGCGGCAAGTTCAACCCACTCACCGGCGAGGTGTATGAAAATGACGCCCGCCTCGATCTGGCCCGAACCATGCAAAACGGCGAAGATATTCTCTGTGCGGGCAAAATTACTGTTTATCCGCCCCAGGGGCGGATGCAGCTGCTGGTGGAGCTTGCCGATCCCGTGGGAGTGGGCCTGTTGCAGCAGGAATTTGAACGCCTGAAGAAAGAACTCTGGGCGCGGGGTTGGTTTGACTTGGAAAGAAAGCGCCCATTGCCCGCGAACCCGGCCCGGGTTGCGGTGGTGACCGCGCCCGGCGGCGCGGTGATTCATGATTTTCTGCGCATTGCCGGAAACAGAGGATACGGCGGCGAAATCCGTATTTATCCCAGCCTGGTGCAGGGCGAAGGCGCCCCGGACAGCATCGCGGCGGCCCTGAATGCAGTTTTTGCCCACGGCTGGGCCGAAGTGGCGGTGCTGATTCGCGGTGGCGGCTCACTTGAAGACTTATGGGCCTTTAACAGCGAAAAAGTGGCGGAAACCATTATAA
>JAFQMU010000074.1 GCA_017421085.1 Desulfovibrionaceae bacterium
AATCCGCCTGTTCTCTTTTTGGCGAAGTTCAAAAATTAACGCCGCTGCCGGGGGGATGGCATTTTTTCCGTAACCGGGCAAATGCCAGTTCAAGTCAAGAAGACCGGCAACATTGGCGATGTTGGTGTCATGCCCTGCAAAAATTGTCAGGCGCGGCTCCCGGTTTGGGACGGACTGCTCTTTGAGCAGTTCAGCGGCAATTGCCCATAACAGGGCGCTGCCGTTTGGGGCGGCTACAGCGCGGGTGCGATTAACCAGATCAAACACCCGGTTGTGCAGGGGCAATATTTCAGCAATAACCGCTGCGTCCGCCTTGCCCCATGCCGCAGGCCGGCGCGGCCACTGGGCATACTCCATCAAAAAAATTTCAGCCAGACTGGAAGCAATGCCCAGGCTGCCCGGCAAATCCACTTTTTCAGGGTTAACGTCAATCCGGTCAGGCAAATCCACCAGGCAGCAGGGGTAAACCAGCCCCCACTCTCTGCATAATTTTTCAGACAGGGGGCTGACAATATTGCTTATCAATTCTACAGGGGCGTGCTGCTTTGCAGCAAGCTGCTCATGGCCGCCGTCAGTTTCCAGCAAAATCCGGTTTTTTGTTTCTTCGGCGTTTAATCTGCATAATCCGTATTTAACCGGGTGGAACAGCAGGACATTTTCCATGGCAGGCGCGGGAAGCGGAAGCTGCGGAAAGCCCAGACCGTCAAGGATGGCGCGGGCAGTGGCCATGGTGCGCTGCTCTGCATCAGCGCGCACAGAAATCTGTTTTTCATTCGGCGCAAAACCGGCGTCTTGCAGATGTTTTGCCAGTTCACGCCACATGGCGGCAGTCAGCAGAGCGCCCCTTTGGGTAAGCCGCCCTCTCCCCACCGGCCATTGCGGCCAGACCTTGCTGCTCCAGTTTTGCAGCGTCGACATCTCCTGGGTGGGCGAGCGAACCCCGTGGCGTGAAAGAACTGCCATGCGCAGCAGTTCGCCATCTTTTTGTATGGGGCTTTTCGCCTCGCAATCAAATGACAGACCAAGGCAAACACAGAAAAGCAGAAATGCGGCTGGGACGGCGGAGCGTCCAGCGGCTTTCAAACCGGAAATAATGTGAGCCAAAAGCATAATTTACCAACTGGCAGCTTTGAGCTGATGTTGAAAGCGATTGTTTCATTATTCTGACAGGGCAGTTCGTACTGCCCTGTCAGGTCAGGTTTCTGGTCCAAATCAATGATTCCGGGTTGACAAAAAAGTTCAATACCCGTTTTATTTACTATGTGGGAGAAACGGGCATACCCGCCCGATTAATGGGCATCATCGCGTTTGCTTCGTCTGAAGCCCTGATTTTCAATCAGCTCAAACAGTTCTCGAGGGGTGAGGTCTTCAATGCAGTCGCTGCTGCTGCACAGGTGTTTCAGGTATGATTTGACCCCATGCGGCCGGCAGTAAAGATTGGCAAGGTAATCTATCTCATAAAGTCCATGGCATATATCTGTGTCGAAATATTGTTTTCTGTTCATTGCTTAATCCTCATTATTTGCGGTTCGGGCTGAGCGGACTTTGCCCGGCAAAATAGTTCTAGAGTTATCTTGAATTTAAAATTATACAGTTTGTGTTGGCGCAATCGACAGCGCTTGTCGGTGCGTAAACAAAGTGTATTCAGTTTACCTATATAATTTATTGAGTTAAAAGTAAAGCAAGGAAGCGCATATGCAGCATCTCAATTTGATTTTTCCCCAATGGCAGGGAAATACTGAAGATTCACCCCTGCGTGGAGCTCTGGAGTTCATGGGATTTTATTTGAACGGGCTTTCCATGCGTCTGGCCGCTGTTGGCGATAATCCCGATTTGGTAAAAGAAGCAGGCATTATCGGCAGAGCTGAAATCGTCAGCCAGCTGCGCGACTGCATCAGGCTGCTGGAAGAAAGCAACCCTGACACCATATTTACTTTGGGAGGAGGCTGCGATGCGGGGCTGCCTGCCGCAGCCTGGCTGAACGCCAAATATCAGGGGGATCTCTGTCTGGTGTGGTTTGACGCCCACGCCGATCTGAACACCCCTGAAACCTCGCCTAGCGGCATGTTCTGCGGCATGCCCCTGCGCGCTTTAACCGGAGAAGGGGATGCTGAAATCTGTGCCATGCTCCCCCGGCTATTTCGCCCTGAACAGCTTATTCTGGCCGGGGTGCGCACCACTGATAAAGCCGAGGCCGACTTCATCGAAACCAATTCCATTCCCGTAATAAGCTGTGAGGAGCTGGCCAAAGGCCCGGAAAGCCTGTTGGAGGCGGTGGCGGCAAAAGGATTTTCCAATGTCTGCATTCATGTTGACCTGGATGTGGTTGACCCGTCGCTGTTCCCCAATACCAGATTCCCTGAGCCAGGGGGCATCACCCCGGAAATCCTGCTGGCGCAGGTGGAGGCTCTGTGCAATCAGTTCAAGGTAAAAGGGGCGGGCATTTTTGAATATGCCCCCAGCGAAACCGGGGGTATGCCCTGGCTGGCCGATCTGGTGGCCCTTGCCTCCCGCCTCGGGTGGGAAAAAGTCAGACTTTAAAGCGTCCGCTTAATCGCTTGCCATGAACCCAGCGCTTAAATATCCGGGAGCATAATTAATTCTGACTACTCGCCTGCACATCTTCATGCGGATGTGCAGGTGAGTAGCTTTATCTCCCGATTTTAATCTGAGCGAGCTTCAAATGGAGCTGTTCCAAAGCTGCGGCTAATTTTGTTCATATCGGCTATGATATTTAAAATAAGAGTAATTGCATGTCGTATTGCCTGAAATGTGGAGAAGTCTGGCCGAGCCCAGGAATTTTTCTGTTGGGGATGCTGCTTTTATGTTTGAACGGGGGCTGCGGCGGCGGGCTCAAGCCCATTCCCCCCAGTGAGCCGATGCAGCCCCATAAAGCAGGTCATTTGCAGCTCAGTGTTCCTGAAAGCCTGAAGCCTGACCCTGATGCTTCCATCTACGGCTGGTGGCAGAGCGACAAGGATGATTTGCGCATTTACATGCTGGAACAGCTCAACCCTATCCCGGACACGCCCGGTCAGGGTTTCGCCGCGGTCTGGGAACGCATCCATAATCATCACGCCGCCATCAGCGACAGCGACATTCATACCACATATGGGCGGGCTTATGGCCGGAACAGGTGGGATGGCGATGTGTCTGACCTTTTCGGCGCTCCGGCCCGCTATGACTTCTGTCCTCCCATTTATCTGCATGTGCTGGTGCAGAAAGAGGGGGCGCTGCTTCATCTGGTGCACTTTCTTCATGTTGAGGAGCCGGTTATCGTTCAGCGGTATGATAATGGAGCAGATGAAGAACAGCTGCGCCGCCGTGAGGTGGAACCGACTGATTTCAGGCCCCGGCCCGGCATACATGTGCAGAAGGCGTTGCAGGTCATGGCGGATATTGCCCGGCGTTGGCATCCGAGAGAGAGGCTGTCGGAATTGGCCGGGGCGGCAGCCTCAGAGGCCCGGCCAAATGTTTTTTACACTGTTTTGGGGGGGCTGGATGAATCTCCCCGCTGTCCCCTCGCTTTTGAATTTTGTTACTGCCTGTTTCGGGATAAGTCCGGCGATATTGCCCTCAGCGTGCAGAGCTGTACCAGCGTCTGGCCCAGCGACTATGGCTGGGCGGAGAAAAATGAACGCGACTATGTGCCCGACGACTCCGGCGGCGGGGTGAGCGGGCTGACTGCCCTGGCTGCGCTGGGTTATCTCATTTTCACAAACCCGATTGACTTTTTTGGAGATGCTGTGGATGCGCTACTTACCCCTGACCCGCCCGGCCCTCTGGTTCTCCGGGATGAAGTGCGGGAGCTGAACGGCATGTATGGTCTGGAGGAGGTTATCCATGATAAGAAAGAAGCCTGGCCTCTGAATGCCGTTCGGACGCATTTCGGCAATTATCTCGACCCCAGGCTGCCCCGTTTTATCATCAGAATGCGAGGCAAAAATATATCGCAGCCGGAAGTTTTTCTTGGGCTCTGGGACTCCATTGCGGCAAGCGTGCGCCCTTCCGATTCCTCGGTGCAGCCTGGGGGCATGCGGGAAACAAAACGGAAACTCCATTACGGGCAGGAAGAGGGCCCCAACATTTCTCCCCGTGGTTTTGAAGGGCGCGCCCCCAGAATGGCCGGCGTGCGCTTCAGGCCTTTCTTTGAAGGCAACTCCTGCCTCAGGGCTGCTTTCGGCGCAGAGCAGAAATAATCTGCCGATAAAAAAGCCGGGATATTTTCCCGGCTTTCAGCTGCACGGCTTTACCCGGCACGGGCTGTCGCCCGCCCGTATAAGAATCAATAAACCCTGAATACCCGGTTTTCCTTTCTGGGAATGACAGCGGGCCTGGCTTCAGCGGCATAACCCAGCACACAGTTGCCTACGCCCTCATACTCACCTTCAATACCGAGCTCTTTGAGAATTTTTTGACCTTCCTCGTCTTCAAAGACTTCCTTGGCGCGGTGAATCCAGCAGCTGCCTATGCCCAGCGAGTGGGCCGCCAGCATCATGTTGCCGATAACCAGGCTGCCATCGTAAAGACCGGTATCGACGCTTTTGTCCGCCAGCACCGCCAGCACGACAGGGGCTCCGTAAAAGGGATCCTCACGGTGTTTAAAGTCATATTTGGAGTTGAGGGCCGACAGCTTGTCTCTCAGATTTTTGTCTGTAACTGCAATCACAATCGGGCATTGCAGACCCATGCCGCTGGCCGCGAACAGACCGGCTTCTATAATCTGTTCCAGTGTTTCCCGGGGAATCATTTCAGCGCTGTAGTTTTTGCAGCTTCTTCTGGCGATAATCGCATTGAGTATTTCATTCATGGCATCCTCCTCAGCAGTGGGGTTTAAACATATATTTCAGGCAGGGAACAGTGAATAAAATGATTTAAGCCTGCACAACGCACGACAGGCGCAACTTTAATTTAAGATATCGGCTTTGCAGAACAATTTGAGCTTGAGCCATGCGGTTCAGGCCGACGCTGTACCCAACATGCCAACAGCGTTTGTGCGACAGATTTTATCTTAATTCCATAATGCGGGCGGAAGCCTGGCGCGTTTCAGCTGAGCCGGGTAAGCAGGCCTGCTTGCGGTTTGAATCCGCCTTAAATATTCAGCCCCGGCAGAGTATAATGCTTTGGGCCCCAAAAACGGGACTTGACCCGCCGGTATACGACCGGGCTCACCCCGAAACGAAACTCCCACAAGCTGCAATCCTTTCCTGCCGAACAGTTTCGCACCTCGCTCCTTTCGCCTCCGCAGCAGGCCATGCATTGCCTGCGCACAGCCCGCAGGGGCCGCAGAGCTGGGGCGGGCGCCGCTGCCTGGCTTTGCGCTCCTTCTGCGTCATGAAAGCGATAGTCAAACAGGGGGCAAAGTCTGTCGCAGCAGTTATCAACCGCTCTGGGCAAATTGCCCTGGCATTCCAGACAGAAATGCCGAATGGCCTGGCGGCAGCGTTTTTCAGCTGCGCTGGAAAGCGCCGCCCGGCCTGGGCCGGCGCCTGGCGGAAGGCTGCTGAGAAGGCGATGGTTTTTACTCACTGCAATCTGCCGATATATTTATTGCGCGTCTTGTTCAGGCGTTTTCCATGAGCTTTTTATTGCTTTCGGCAAGCTCGGCCTTTTTCCGGGCCTCACGCACGGCATCTCTGATCAGCCCCTGAATTCCGGTAACCACATCAGGATCAAGGTCTAAAAATTTTACTCCCATCAGAGTGCGCCCCCGGCTGGAGTCGACCCAGGCCACCTCACCAATGGCATTGATATATTGCTCCTGGTCATTTTCATAATATTTGAAAAAACCGGGCATGAATTTATTCAGGCGGGGAACATGCACCCGCAACTGAAGTTTGGTTCCGGCCGGGAAACTGCGTACGCATTCTACGCATACCCCGCCGGCGCTGATGTCCATCAGATTGGATTTTAAGAAATCCTGGTGCCCGGTGGGGTATTTAAACTCTTTGTATTCAATAAAGTAGCTTTTAGGAAGCCGGTTATATTTACGTTGCTCGTTGCTCATCATTTCCTCCTTACTGATAATTGAGCTGCAAGTCTAAAAGGCTGTCAAACCAATATCAGATATGGAACAATCAATTACAACACAAACATGACGCAAGCCCGAGGCTGGGCCTTATCAGCCGGTTTCAATTTTTTTCGGCCGTTGAAAAGCATTTCATGGATTATCCATTGCAGCGCCCAAGACGCGGCATATCAGTTCAGGCGCCTGGGTTAGCGATCGGCGTTTCGTTCCAGTTCCTCTTTATGCAACTGCCTCTGTTTGAGCACATAGGCCAGAAGCTTATTGCCTTCGTTCATGTCGGGAGCAATTTTCACCACCATGTTTGCAACCTTTTCCGCCTTGCCCCAATGTCTCCATTCCACATAGAGGCGCCCCAGGTTGAACAGAAGCCCTACATCCGCGCCGGCTATTTCCAGAGCCTTTCGATAGTATTTTTCCGCGGCTTCATAGCGCTCAAGTTTGCGCAGGGCGATTCCCACCCGGTTATACAGCGGAATTGCCTCAGGGTTGGCATCCAGAGCCTTTGCCAGATATTCGTAAGCTTCTTCATACAGGGCATGGCTAAGATATTGCTCCCCGATTTCAGCCAGAATTTCATAATCGCCAAAAAATTCCCTGGAAAGCTGCCTGTGCACATCAGCCGCCTTCTCCGTCTGGCCCTGCTCCAGCAGGCGGGCGGACTCGGCCAGCAGTTTTTTACGGCGCTCTTCTTTCAGTCGAATGCTCTCATTGGCCTGTTCGCTCACCTCGTCATGCAGAATTTCCAGGAGCTGCTGCACCACTTCGCTCAGGGCTTCCTCCTTGCCCGGCGTATAATTGATACTCAGGGGGAATTTTTCCCGCACAAGCTTGCTGTCGGCAATCCAGGCCACTGCATTTTTCAGCAGCTCTTCCAGCTCACTGCGCTCATTTTTTATCAGAGAAGCCCGCCTCACTATATTCAGGGCCTCGCTCACATATTGCACTGCCGGCAGAATGCGCTCCTGCCTCACCATGGTTTTTACATCATTCAACTGTCTTCTGATTTTACTCAAATCTGCCGACATTTTTTTCTCCCCGGCAAACGACCGTCGCTGTTGCCGTTATTTTTCAGAAAGCAAAATCTGTTCAACAAGGGCGATATCTTCAGGCACGTCTACCGCCTGCGAGGGGCGTGTGACCATGCCTACCCTGATTGGGATGTTGTTTTCCAGAAAACGCAGCTGTTCAAGCCCTTCCAGGCGTTCCAGCAACGACTGCGGCAGTCGGGTGAACAGCTCCAGCGCCTCCATGGTATATGCATACAGGCCGATGTGCCCGAAATATACAGGTTCCCCGGCATCCTCAGGGGCATTGCGTACATACGGTATGGCTGAACGCGAAAAGCAGAGGGCATCGTTATTTTTCGCCAGAACCACTTTGACCCGGTTAGGGTTCTCCGCCTCGGCCGCTCCGACAGGGTGGGCCAGGGTGCTGACCCTCACGGCAGAATCGTTCAAAAAGGGTGCAATCAGGCAATCAATGTGCCCCGGATCAAGGGCGGGTTCATCACCCTGAATGTTGAGCACCACCGAGTTGTTGTCAAGCCCCAGCCTGAGCGCCGCTTCATAAACCCGGTCGCTGCCGCTCCGGTGGGAAGGGCTGGTCATCACAAACGGCACTCCCGCAGCTTCCGCTGCTGCGGCAATGCGTTTATCGTCAGTGGCCAGCACGGTGCGCTCCAGGCGCAGGCAACGGCTGGCCCGTTCATACACATGCTGAAACATGGGTTTGCCCAGAATGGGGGCAAGGGGCTTGCCCGGAAATCGGGTGGACGCATGACGCGCCGGAATAATTCCGTAAAATTTGTATTTTGTCATAAGCGTCAATTTAGCAGTTATCTGTTAAAATGCAACCTGAGGCGCTGAAATCCGTTGCCGGGGGTGTCGCTGCGATCACCCCCGACTTAAGCCAGGCTAAACGCTTCACAGTTAAAAATTCAGTTTTTTCACGCAGTCAAGGGTTTTATTGAAATCTTCATCAGTGTGAGCGAAAGAAACCATCGCGCATTCAAACGGAGAAGGCGCCAGATTAATGCCCATATCCCGCATCTGCTTATAACAGGCGGTATACGCATTCCGGTCGGCCGCGCCTGCTTCGTCAAAATTGCGCACGGGCTTTTCTGTGAAGAAGATGGTAAACAGCGAGGCCATCCGGTTTATCTGCACAGGGATGCCTTTTTGGGCAAACAGATGTTCAAGCTCACAGCAGAAGCTTTCCACCCGCTCTTCAAGGGCGGGGTAATCGCAGTTTTTCAAGGTGTTCAGGGTGGCCAGGCCTGCGGCCATGGCCAGCGGGTTGCCGGACAGCGTGCCCGCCTGGTACACGCCGCCGAGCGGGGCGACGGCTTTCATTATTTCCCGTCTGCCGCCGTAAGCCCCTACGGGTAAACCGCCTCCGATAATTTTTCCCAGGGTGACCAGGTCGGGAGTAACCCCGAACCGGGCGACCGCACCGCCGTAGTTTAACCTGAAGCCGGTTATTACTTCATCAAAAATGAGCAGAGCTCCATATTCACTGCACAGGCTGCGCAGCCCTTCCAAAAACCCGGGGGCAGGCAGGACCAGCCCCATATTCCCGGCAGCCGGTTCCACAATGACCGCTGCGA
>JAFQMU010000075.1 GCA_017421085.1 Desulfovibrionaceae bacterium
CTTGGGGCTGACTCCATAACCATAAAGCGGCCAGCCGTCATAATAAAGCGCCGGGTCTGGGAAGACCATCTGCTCTCCTCCAAAATATCTGTGGGCATCAGGGCCAAGCTCATTTTTTGCTCTGGTTCTGAACTCGCGCCACTTCGCCCGCATATCGCTGTGCAGTCCGGCAATTTCATCAGACAAACGTGCAATCACTCCGGGGTCAGCCGAAGAGTTGCCGGAGAGAGCCTGAAGCTGCAAAGTCTTGGAATGCAGCTGGGTATAAATCGGATCAATTTCAATCTGAAATCCCTCAAACAGCTTTGCAGCGGCTTCCTTTTTTACCGGGTCCTGATGGGGCGCCGGGGCATTGGGTTTGTCAGACCCTTTCATGCTTCCTTCCGGAGCGGCCTGTGCGCCTGCGGCAACAAACAAAACTATAAGCAAAGACAAAAACAGAGTTGATGCGTATTTCATATTCAACCTCCAGTTATTTTACACTCAGAAATATATAGCATATTATACTATTATGCAATGCTGTTTACAGGCCTCATTCATCATGAAGAGAATGAAACTATCTTCGTTTTGCATACAGCTTTATGCTGCGATGCGCTTGCCTGACCGGTTTAAAAACCGGAATAACGGTTTTACGCTTATTTCAGCATCCGGGCAAAGAATATTTCTTTCTCCCCGGCTTCATTCCATTGAATACGAATCTGCCCATAATCCGAGGTTGAATAGAGAGGAACGCCTCTGGCGGCGAATTCATTTCTGATCAGCTCCACGGGGAAGCCCCATTGATTCCCGAATCCCGCGCTCGCAAGGGCGACCTGCGGGTCTGCATCATCATAAAAATCTGTATTGAACGAGTTTTTAGAACCATGATGAGGCAAAATCAATATTTCTGAATTAAGGTTATCGATATTTTTTAAGACGTCTCCCGCCCGCACAGTTTTAAGCAGTTTTTTGAGCCCGCTTTCCTCGAGATCTCCGCAGGCCAGGGCGAGACCTCTGTCGGCGTTTCTAAGCTGCAATACGATGGAGTAGTTATTTGATTTGCGGATGAGCGCTTCAGTTTTTTCCTGATGATGTTCAGTTTGCGGCTTGTCAGACTTGGCCGGTTCCCACGGCGGGTATAGTGTAAGCAGCGTGTGCAAGCTGTCGAGCCGCACTTCATCTCCTGCCCGCAACAATGCCGGGGAGCGTTCGCCGATAAAGTCGTGTCTGTTCAAAAGACGGCTGACATATTCGCCATAATCCTTTTTGGGAACACCCTGCCCAAGATACAGCTTATCAATCTGAAATTTCTGAATAAGATAAAGCAGACCGCCGATATGATCATGATCCGGGTGACTGTTTATTACTGCGCTCAGACGGGGCGGACGGTTAAGGGTCAGGACCGGAGCAAGCACGCTTCTTCCCACGTCAAAGGTACGACTGGGCAGACCGCCGCCGTCCACAAGAATACGCTGCCCTTCCATACCTTCAAGCAGCAGGGCCTGCCCCTGCCCTACGTCAATCAGGGTAAGCCGCGGCCCGGCCGGGCGCTCTCCCTGCCAACGTTCCAACAGACAACCGGCGATAAGCAGCCAGCTCCCCATTAAGAGCAATATCAGCAAAGGGTTGCACATCGGCAACTGCGGGCCTGCACCCAGCAGCATAGCCCACTGATTTTTGAAAAAAACGCCTGTTCCGGCAGGCGGAACAATTTTCTTTTTTTCTTTCAATTTCTGATGATGAGAGTCTTCATATTCTCCTTGTGCTGTCATCAGGGCAGCGCCCAGCGCTGCAAGAATAAAAACAAGAGCCCAATAGCCCAGCGCTGCGGCAGGAAGCGGGCGGGCGACTGCCGGGGCATAGAGCAGACTATGTTCATCCAGCCATTCAAGCAGGGCAAAAAGCAGGTCGCCCGGCCAGGCAGCCAGGTTAAATGTCCAGACCGCTGCACCTTCAAGACCGGGAATGATACTGCACACCAGACCCAGCAGGGAAAGAGGAAAGACAAACGAAGAAAGCACAGGAAGCCAGAGCAGATTTATAACGAAGCAAGGGGTTGCCTGACCAAATGCGCTGGTTTGCAGCGGTAAGAGCAGAAGCTGAATAGCCAGTGAAATGAACAGCAAATTTACAATTCCCCGCAGCCAGCCGCTCAGGCGGCTGCGGGCAGGAAACAGGGCATGAGCAATGCGCGCCGCCCAGGGCAGGGCCAGAGCTATAGCCATAATGCAGGCGGCGGAAAGCTGTAAGCGGAGATCATGCAGACTGAGCGGGTTGAGCAGCAACATAATCAGAACGGCCCAGAACAGACCATCCATAATTATATGCGGACGCCCCCGCCACAACAGCCAGCCCATGCAGGCAAACATCAGCGCAGACCGCAGCAGCGAAGGGGTTATTCCGCCCAGCCACAGATAAATCAAAACCAGAGGGGCAGCAAACAGAACTGCCAGTTTACTGCGGGGAATGGACAGCATAATCTGCGGGCGCAGCCGGCAGAGACCAAAGGCAAGGGCTGACCCGATCCCGGCCATCAGACCAAGATGCAGACCCGACAGGGCCAGGCTGTGGGAAAGAGAAGCGGCTGCAAACAAATCAAGCTGACGCTGCGTCAGATGATACTTGTTGCCTGTAAGCAGGGCCGGGATAATAGCCTTGCCGCTGGAAAACACAGCCTCATCAGCATTTGCCTGCTCCTCAGAAGCAGCTTCCGGCAGCAGCGCAGCAAACATCCGCTGTTGCAAGCGGCTTCGGGCCTCATTCCAGAACGGGGCGGGCTCAATAACTGTAAAGGCCCCTTTTTCTCCGAGCGTCCATGCCCGAAAGCCTACACCCTTATCCAACCAGTACTCTTCAATATTAAAGACTCCGGGGTTAAGCATTCCGCCAATGGGCCTGACCCGCAAATTTACTTCAATGAGCTGCCCCGGCAAGGGAACTTCCCGGTCCGGCTTCATCCAGGTCCAGGCCAGCTTTGCAGAGAGCGGCTCAGGCTCTGTTTCCCCTGCAGATGCAGCCTCTGCCTCTGCAAGAATAATTCTCACCCTCTCTCCCGGCATGGCATCAACCTGCTCCACCCGGGCGGTAAGCCTCTGAGGGGTCTTGAGTTCCGCCCATGCTGGCAGAGGAGACGGCTCCATTATGGAGCAGAGGGCCGCCAGCAGCCCGACTCCAAAGCCCGCGCAGCAAAAAAACAAGTGAACGAAAACCTTAATCAGGGTGAAGCCCTGGCGAATTTTAAACAGAGAGGCAAGCAACAGCAGAGATATTGCAGGCAGGGCGGTAATGCCCAGCTTGGGAACGAGAGTGCCAAGCGCGGCAAACAACAGGATTATCTGCCAGGCCAGCAAGGGGCAGGTGCGGAAATTTTGCACAAATTACTCTTTCACCCGCTGAATGCGCGCCCCCACGGGAATCAGTTTTTCTTCCATCCGTTCATATCCTCTGTCCAGATGGTAAATGCGCTGTATTTCCGTTTGCCCGGCAGCCGCCAACCCAGCCAGAACCAAAGATGCGCTGGCCCGCAGATCAGAGGCCATAACCGGGGCCCCCTTCAGAGTAGAGCTCCCCTTCACCATGGCGGTGTGCCCGGAAAGACGAATATCCGCCCCCATGCGCACCAACTCAAGAACATGCATGAAGCGGTTCTCAAAAATGCTTTCTTCCACCAGGCTGGGGCCATTGGCTGTGCACATCAGGGTCATTATCTGGGCCTGCATATCGGTGGGGAAGCCGGGATGAGGCTGGGTTTTTATATCTGTACCGCGCAGGCCTTCAGCGCAGCGGCTGACCAGAATCCCTTCCGGCCTGGGGCGAAACACAACCCCCATATCCATGAGTTTAAGCACAACCGCCTCCATATCCTGAGTGGGGCAGTTTTTCAGAAGCAGCTCTCCATTGGTGATGGCTGCCGCAATCATGAATGTTCCGGCTTCAATGCGGTCGGGCATGATGTTATAGGAGGCCCCTTTCAGCCGGGGCACGCCTCTGATTTTAATAATGCTTGAGCCATGCCCACTGATATTTGCACCGCAGGCTATCAGAAACCTGGCCAGATCAACCACTTCCGGCTCTCTGGCCGCGTTTTCCAAAACAGTTTCCCCATCAGCCAGAGCAGCTGCCATCATC
>JAFQMU010000076.1 GCA_017421085.1 Desulfovibrionaceae bacterium
CTGTACCTTTGTCTTTTTTGAACGGAAAGACAGACTGGCCGGCTCACTGGAAACAGCATACAGTAAACTGGGGCCGCGGGAAGTGTGCATTGCCCGTGAACTGACCAAAACCCATGAGGAATTTATATTCGGTCGCCTGGGAGAATGGGGCGGGGGCAGCGCGCATTCGGCCTCCGCAGGGCAGAACGGGCAGGTCTCTGCCAAAATCAGGCATAGGCACGAAAATATGCCGGAACAGCCGCCCGCATCACCTGCTGCCTGTGCAGATAATGTCGGGGGAGATATCTTCCCGCCGGAAAACCTGCTGGGAGAAATTACCGTGGTGATTGGCCCATCCGAAAAAATTGAGCCTACAGCGGAAAATCAGGTGCTGGCCCTGGCAGCATGGTTTGTGAATGATGAGCCTGACCTCAAACCAAAGGAGCTGGCCCATAAAGTAGCCGATGCCGTACAGGGCTGGACGCCAAAATCAGTTTATCGCCTGCTGCAAAGCAGGGAAGGAAATTAAATGCTGAGCAGAAAAACAATTCTCTCTTGCTTCATACGCTCTTATTTCATCGGCGGTGCATTTAATTTCCGGGGCCTGCAAAACCTCGGTCTGCTCTATGCAATTGACCCGGCCCTGCGCGAAATTTATCAGGATGAGCAGGCTCTGTGCGAGGCCAGGATGAGATATATGTGGCATTTCAACACCCACCCCCTGTGGGTTCCGGTATTGCTCGGTCTGTTTATAAATCTTGAGCAGAGCGTTTCGCGCGACGCCCTCCCTTCGCAGGGAATGGTTGCATTAAAAAACACAGCCTGCTATACCCTCTCCGGCATCGGCGACTCTGTTTTCAGCGGCTCGCTCATTCCTCTGTGGGGGCTGGGCATGTGCTGCCTTGCAGTGTGCGGGTTTTATGAATTTGCCCTGCTGTTCATGCTTACCGCTGTTGCGGGGGTGCAGATTTTCCGTCTGGCAACTTTCATGGCAGGGCTGCGTCATGGCCTTGGAGTAATTGAAAAACTGCGCCGATACGACATTATGCAATGGGGCCATAAAATTAAAATTTTAAACGGCTGCCTGCTTGCATTGCTGATATATTTAATTATTCCCGCTCCGGCCTCAAAATCCGGCCTGCTTCTGCTTACCATGGTTTTGAGCGCAGGCGGGTGGCTGCTGTTTCAGGGCAAATTTGCCCGCTTTACAGTTGCAGTCTTTGTTCTGGTGACTTTTTGGGGCGGAGAATTGAATAACTGGCTGTAGCCAATATACTTAAATTGTTCCGGTGAAGGAAAAATAATGAAAGATTTCTCCCTGACAAACCTTAACCAGGTTGATGTTTCAAGCCTTGCGGGCAGCGGAGTGTGCGGGGAAGTAATGGTGCATAATAAATTCGGGCTGCATGCCCGCCCTGCCGCTCAACTGGTAAAGCTGGCCCAGCAGTATACCTCGAAAATCAGCCTGAAAACTGCAAACGGAGAAGCTGACGCCAAGTCCATTCTGGATATTCTGAGCCTCGCCGCCGGACCAGGAGTGAACATTCAGGTGCAGGTCAGCGGCCCTGATGAGCGCCAGGCTCTGGAGGCGGTAATTGGTTTTTTTGAACAATAACCGCCCGGCCTGAAAAGTACAGGCTGTGAATTTTATGCGGAACCGGAGAAAAATTGCAGCTTATCTGCGCAGTTTCCGCTGACATTTGATTTGTAAGGCGCAATGCGTATGCGCCGCGAAATAACCAATTTTCAGGAGTTGAAAAGTTGGCTCAGAATATCCTGCACGGCATACCCATTTCGGGCGGAATAGCTATCGGCAAGCTGATTTATATGCAGCATCAGGATATGGATGAGCTGTCCACTTCCTATATTCCATATTCCGAAATTTCCCGCGAACAAAACCGCTTTGCCGCTGCCGTTGCTGAAGCGGAGCAAAGTTTTGAGCGTGCGCTCGCCTCCCTTCCTGATCACCTCGTCAATGAGGGCGATGTAATATATATGCACAAAATGCTTTGCCGCGATCCAAAGCTTATCGACAACACAAATGCCAATATTGAACTGAAGCTGTTGTCGGCGGAAAGCGCTTTGCAGCGGGCACTCGAAGAAATTGCACGTGAATTTGCTGAAATAGAAGACGACTTTTTCCGGGAAACCGTCAATGACCTGCATCTGGTGGGCGAAAGGATAATGGACAAACTTACCGGTAAGGATCCCTATAACCTTAAGGAAGGGGAGCCGGTAATTTTGATGGCCCGCGACCTTTCCCCTGCCGATACCATTGAGCTCTCGCTGGATAATGTGCTGGCCATGGTTACTGAAGATGGCGGAAAAACATCACATGCAGGCATTCTTGCGCGAAGCATGGGCATTCCGGCAGTAGTGGGCGTGGTGGGGCTGGGCCTCACCGTGCGGATGGGTGACACGGCCATTGTTGACGGGCTTAAAGGAACAATTCTGCTTAACCCCACTGAGGAAGAAAAAGCGCGCTATACTGAATCCGCTCAGGAGTATGAACGCTATAAGGAAAAAATCAGCCAGAAATGCCTTGATGTCGCAGAAACCCTGGATGGACACAGGGTTGAAGTGATGGCCAATGTGGGATGGGTGGAAGAAATTCCCAAGGCTACGCTCGCCGGGGCGGAAGGGGTCGGCCTTTACCGCACTGAATACGCGTTTTTAAACCGCACCAGCATGCCCACGGAAGCCGAGCTGTTCAAGGAATATTCCGATGCGGTTCAGGCCCTGGAGGGCAAAAGCGTATGCTTCCGTACCCTGGACCTGGGCTCGGATAAACAGGCCCCTGCCTTGGAGCATCAACCTGAGGCAAACCCTGCTCTGGGGCTGCGGGCCACCCGCTACTGCCTGCGCCATCCTCAGCTGTTCCGCGCCCAGTTGCGCGCTTTGCTGCGCGCATGCGCCGGAGCTCACGCCTCTCTTATGTTTCCGCTGGTTGCAGACCTCACGGAGTTGAGAAAAATTGCGCATATCGTCAGCGAGGTGCGCCAGGAGCTGGCTGACCAGAAAGAAATTTTTGCCCGCGACATCAGCATGGGAGTGATGGTTGAGCTGCCTTCAACCGTGATTCTGGCCGATGCGCTGGCTGAAGAAATCGACTTCTTCAGCATCGGCACCAATGACCTCACCCAGTATACTCTGGGCGTAGACAGGGCCAATGCCCAGGTTTCCCACCTTTACCAGCCTCTGCACCCAACAGTGCTGCATTCCATCCGGCGGGTGGTGGATGTGGCTCATCAAAGCGGCATTCCTGTGAATGTGTGCGGCGAAATGGCCGCCGACCCTTACTGTCTGCCTGTATTGCTGGGAATGCCGGTTGATACCGTTTCCATGTCTTCACAGGCAATTCCGGGCATAAAAAGCCTGATTCGCCAGCTTTCGCTGGAGGAGTGCCTTGAACTGGTGCGGGATCTGCTCAAGGCCAATACGACCAGCAGGGTGAACCGTATGGTGCGTGAGTTTGTATACTCTAAAACAAAAGGCGAAATGGCCTTTCACTTCTCACATCTGGATGGTGGCTACGAATGACGCCGCATCCCCTTTTACATACGCCGGCAAATGTTTAGCGGGGATTCCGGCTCAGAAACTTTTGGGCTCAAACTTTTTACCCCTGTCCGACTCCCGAACCGGAGTTTAAGAAATTACAGATGACATTGAATGACGCTTAGGCCTGCAAGATTCTGACTGAAACAGAAAAGGCCGGAACTTTAAGAGTTCCGGCCTTTTATCATCTGACTGGGGCGAACGGTGGGACTTGAACCCACGGCCCCCAGAGCCACAATCTGGTGCTCTGCCAGCTGAGCTACGTCCGCCACAAGAGCTCTCAAATACACCAGCCTCGGCCTCTGGTCAAGATATTTTTAAAACATGTTGCGATTTCAAAAGAGTCTTTTGCGCTTCCAAGGCAAATAGTTCAATGATTACCCTATGTTATATAAAAAATTAAATTGTTTTTTTCTGAACTTAATTCTGCATTCTCAAGCTTATTCCCGCAATCGGAGAGGGGTTGTCAGTTTTTTTCAGCCCCTTGAGACCACGCTGCGCAGAGTAATTGTTTCTCCTGGTAAAATCTCCCTGTCAGGAGTGAGAAGACCGCCGTTTCTGATGACCAACACCTCGCACGGTTTGAGTTTCAGACGGTTAAGCAGTTGTGTAACGCTTCGGGGGCGGGGCAGAAGCCGGGAATAATTTTCCGGTTCAAAAATAACAGTAATCTGAAAGTTGTTTTGCTCGTTCATCAAACACCTACTGCGGAGTAACTCTGGCGGTCATCCCCAGGCGGAGCTGGGGCATTTCAGCCGGATCGTAATCATCAATGCTGACGATTACCGGCACCAGATTTTCCACATTGCTGAAGTTAGCGGCGAACTCATCATCAGGCAGAGGCACAGCCAGAGTTGCCGGACGGATGGAGCGAACTCTCCCATTGAGAATCAACCCTTCAATAGCGCTGAATTCAATTGTGCAGGGCTGCTCCTGACTGAGCCCGGCAGCTGTTTTCTCATCAAAATAAGCGTTTAGCCACAAAAATTCGGCATCCAGGGGAACGATGGAGGCAAGGCGGCTCCCCGGTTCAATTTCAGATCCGGCCGCCGCAAACGCCTCAAGAACATACCCGTCTGCTGGGGCGCGCACAGTTAAGGCCGCTATATTTTCTTCGGTCAGTTGCAGTCGCTCCCTGGCGGCCTCAAGCTCATATTGACGCAAAGCCTGCATCCCCTGGGGGGTGGAAAACAGATTGAACTGTTTTTTAACAGCGGCCAGCTCCTGCTCGGCTCTCACTCTGGTTTGGGCGGCCAACTCCAGCCTGTTGTCTGCATCGGCCATTTCTTCATGCAGCTTTTTTTCAGCAGCCCTGGCTCTGGCAAGATATTCCTTGCTGTAGGTCTTGGGACTGGCCTCAGCCTTCCTGCGCTTGTAGGCGGCTTCAGCCAGCGACAGGCTGAGCTCTTCCCTGCGCTTTTTAACTTCCGATTCCGCCTTCACCGCATTGACTACCCGTTGCTCAAAATGTTCAATGCTTACCGAAAGCGACGCCTCAGGCGAAACAATTCCCTGTTCAATGGAAACCAGGGCCGCGCCTGCCTGTTCATACGCCTCTACAGCTTCAGGGTTCTCAATTTCAAACATGGGAAAATCACGGCTGACAAACATATCAGCCTGTACATCTGATTTTTTGATTTTACCGCCGATTTGCGCTTTAACTTCAAATAACTTACCGTCAAGCCGGGCGTTGACTTCTCCGTTGCCAGAGCTGAACATAAAGAACAACAAGACCGCAAGGGCCAGCCCGCCCAGCGATCCGATCAAAATGTTTCTGATTTTCATAGCTGCTCCGACAGACATTGCGTCTGTTCATTTATTCAATCTCAAATCATGCAAGTTTTATGCTATAATCGCTGTTTTCCGTATTTATGTAAAGCCAAACCCTGCGCTCTGAGCTAAAAACAAGAGTAACCCGGCCCTGCTCCATTAGAGCAGCCTTTTCTGGGCACGATTTTAGGGCGCTGTCGGACTGCCTGCGCTTCCAACACCTGAAGCGACTCGGCCCAAAGCTGTTTCCGCTACTCCAACCTTGCCATGATATTTCTTTTTTACTAAATTGAAAAAAGATTTTAATCGTCACCAACACCAAACGCATACTGAATATGACCAGTGCTGACATAACGAAAAACACGCCTCCCACCGTTTTGGCCATTCATGACCTGTCCGGCTTCGGACGGGGGTCGCTGACTACGGTGCTTACGATTATGGGCACCATGGGTGTTCAGGCCTGCCCGATTCCCACATCTCTGCTCTCCGCACACATAGAATTTGAAGGGTTCAGTTTTCTTGATCTGACCGGAGAAATGGAAAAAATTATTACCCACTGGCAGAAGCTGGGCCTGAAATTTGATGCGGTCTATACCGGTTTTCTCGGGTCCCCGGCCCAGGCGGCCCTGGTGCGGCGGGCCATCGGGCTGTTCAGTCATCCGGGCACTATCCGCGTCATCGACCCGGTGCTGGGCGACAACGGCTCTCTTTACCCAACCATGGACTCCAGTATGGTGGAGGAAATGCGTCTGCTTATCAAAGATGCTGATATTATTACTCCAAATCTTACAGAAGCGGCCTTGCTGCTTGGAGAGCCTTATCGCGAGCTTATCGACAGCAAATCGATAGCTGCATGGCTGGAGCGTCTGGCTGATATGGGTCCTCAGGCCGTGGTGATTACCAGCGCTATAATCAGCGATGAAAGCGAACCTGCTGCGAGCTCAGTTATTGCGTACAACCGCCTGCCGCATGGTCGCTCTGAATTCTGGCAGGTTAAGTGCGATTATATCCCTGCTCATTATCCTGGAACAGGTGATATCTTTGCCAGCGTGCTCACCGGTTCGCTGCTCTGGCGTGAAGAACTGCCGGTAGCCATTGCCCGCGCCATGCGCTTCATTGCCACAGGCATTGAGCAGAGTGAGCTTGCCGGCGCCCCCCGCAAGCACGGCATTTTGCTGGAGCAGGTGCTTCCCAGCCTGAACGGGCCCCTTTCGCGCACCAGAAGCCAGCAGCTCTTTCCCTATAACTCAAAAGAATAAAGTCGAAGGTGGTTGATGATCATTTCAGACACTCAGTCTGAGCTGCCCATAGGGCTGTTTGATTCAGGAGTCGGCGGTCTGACCGTTTTAAAAGCTCTGCGCTCCGCCCTGCCGCAGGAGAATTACATCTACCTCGGCGATAACGCTCGCCTGCCTTACGGCACCAAAAGTCCCAGCACCATTATCCGCTACGCCGCCCAGGCTGCGGAACTGCTGCTGCGCAGGCGTATCAAGCTGATGGTCATTGCCTGCAATACGGCCAGCGCCATCGCCCTGACCAGTCTGCGTCAGAGTTTTCCGCAAATTCCGATTGTCGGAGTGGTGGAGCCGGGAGCTCAGGCCGCCTGTGAAGCGAGCAAAAGCGGGCGTATTGCAGTAATTGCCACAGTTTCCACAATCCGGGGCGGCGCGTATCAGAAAGCCATTGCAGCAATCAACCCGCAGGCCATAGTTACAGCCAAGGCCTGCCCCCTCTTTGTCCCCATGGCGGAGGAGGGGCTGATTAACGGTCAGTTGCCGAAATTGCTGGCAGAGCATTATCTCCGTGAAATTTTCGGCGACAGCGCCCTCCGCCCCCTCCCGGACACCCTGGTACTGGGGTGCACCCACTTCCCCCTGCTGAAGGGAGTTATCAGCGAGGCGGCGGGCCCTGAGGTAAAAATTGTAGATTCGGCCAACACTACTGCCCAGACCGTGCTTAAAATTTTTGAACAGGGCGCCTGCCCCCCCAACCCCCAGCGCATGACTGGCAAAGTGAGTTATCTCACCACAGATGATGTGCTCCCCTTTGTGCATATTGGAGGGCTGTTCATGGGAGAAAATATTGCTGAATCAGATGTGGAACGGGTGGATCTTTAAAGCGGGCATCATGTTTTAAATTCGAGTCATGCCAAGCTGATAGGGCATTTTCTGGATAGTGTCGTCCAAAAGAACATTATTTGTTAATATTGTTACGATTGCGCTGCCTTAATGAAAACAAACGGTAAAGTCCACCGTCGGAAATTCGGCTGTCCAATGTGGAACAGGCCCTTTTCAAGGGCCTGTTCACGATTAAGAGTTTAGAGGATTTAGGATATTCAGGCTAAATGGTTGAGCATGTTCAATGCCAGGCTCTTTTCTTCGCGCAGTCTGTTTTGCACAGCGTTCTGAACCCGTGCAGTGGAAGAGTCAAACTGTGTGGAGCGGACATTGTATACCTTTTCTATTAAGGCCTGCTCAAATTCTTTGCTTCCCGGCGTTTCCGCCAGGCTGGGATCTATCTGGTTAATGGCTCTGGTAAAAATGCGGGCCGCGCCATTGGGGCCGTGCTGAACCGCAGTTGACCAGAGAACCTCCTGCAGGGCCACGGACATATTGCTGTTATCAAGCTCGGTTCTGCGGGAAAGTGCGACCAGTGCAGGCTTGTAGTGGCTGTCATGAATGAAGCGTTCCTGTAATTCCTTGAAGAAGTCGGGATGCTCCTGGGCGATTTTCTTCCATTCAGCCGGCATTTTTCCGCTTTTGCTGCCGGTGTTGGCAGGGCCTGCCGCTTGCAGGCGCTTGGCCAGCTCAGGGGCTTCCTTGCTCAGGAACTTGATAAACTGATCCATGCTGCCTGCCTTGGATGAAATTTGATATTTCCCGTAAGAAGTGCCGCCGTGCCGATCGTAACCAATGGCTGCTATTCCGGCTTCACCCGACTCAAATCGTGCGGACAGGGCGCCGCTTACTGTCAGGCCGGAACGCGAAGGCGCAACATCGGCTTTCCGGGGGGCGGGCTGAGTGGGCATCGGCTTGATGCTGCTGAGCATGGAGCTGCTTGCCGGCGGAGTAATCTGACGCCGCACAATGTGCGAACCGCCAGTGTCCTGCACAATCTGGCCGGATACTGTGGCCAGAATATTTCGTGTGCCCAGAACGTTTCGGGCCACATCCAGATTGCTTTCGCTTCTGGAGCTCATAAAGTCAGAAAACTGAGCCAGGGCCCGGGCATTGACCAGCCCGATGCTGTCGCCCAGCACCTGCTCAAAGTGACGTTCTGTGCTCGATGGCGCTCCCATGCCCAGCCCGGGCGTTGTGTTCTGATTTATCAGAGCCTCGATGGCCTGCGCGTTTCCGCCCACCTGACTCATCACCGAGGCAAAGCTTGCTCCCGCCGGTCTGGCCTGAGCGCGCTGCGCTCCGGCAGTTTCCATTCTGGGATTGGCAGCTGCCATTTGAAGTACTGAACTTAATTCTGTAGCCATAATATCCTGAATCCTCCCCTGAAATCCTGAATAATTGGCCTTCCACAGCCAATGGGGTATTATGCAGGCTGCACAAAACATGCCAAAAATATTTTAGTAAGTAGAATTAAGATGTTGTGGGCAGAAATAGCGATACTTCAGCTGGATGTCGAAAAGCTGACAAAGTTCGGAAGCATGAATTTGACGCTCAGCCCCCCGCAGGCATGTCGGCTTTGCGGGGGTGGGCAGATGTTCCGGGTTTCAGTCTGTCGATATTTCTTCTTTAACAGGAGGAATCGGTTTTGGGCGGGTCTTGGATTGAAAATACTGACTCAATACCACTGCGCCCAGAACAATTACGCAGGCCACCCACTGAATAGGTTCCATGCTTTCTCCCAGCATAAAGATGGCGAATATTATGCCGAGAACAGGAATAATGTTGCCCAAGGCAGCTATGCTGATGGAGAAGTGAGCAAGCAGATACGCGCTGCAGAATTGGGCCCCAAAGGTTATGCCTATCCTGAATTTAAAGTTGATTTATGGTATATGCTGCCATGACTTTCTACATCAGCAGCCGTATATGGAGAAGTGTCCTACTGTAAGAAAAACGTATAAAACACCGCCCTCTCTGGACGGCTTTTTGCCGCAGCAGATGAGGGCGGTGTTGCGGTTATGTCAGTTGTTGATCAGGCCTGGCGGCTTCTTTCTATTTCCTGAGCGATGTCC
>JAFQMU010000077.1 GCA_017421085.1 Desulfovibrionaceae bacterium
CGCGGATTTGCGCTGTCAAGGCAGAGAGGCAGGGGGGTCTGCCCGGCCACCTTTTCCACCAGTTGGGGCAGCAGAATAGTTTCATCAACCCCCGGAGCGCCCACGTTGATATCGAGAATGGGGGCCCCGGCCAGGGTTTGCTGGTCGGCGTAGCGCAGGGCCAGAGAAAACTGTCCCTGCTGAAGCTCGGCGCTGAGAAGTTTCTTGCCGGTGGGGTTGATGCGTTCGCCGATAATTTGCAACGGCTCATCAGCTCCGATAAACACCACCCGCGAACGGGAGGTAACAGCCAGCCGGTCGCACCTTGCGCAGATCGGGGCAGGGGCGGGCAGGGCGTTCAGCTTGCGGCGCAGGGCGGCAATGTGGGTGGGGGTGGTGCCGCAGCAGCCGCCCAGCAAACGGGCGCCTTTGGCGGCAAATTCGGCGGTGAGCGTGGAAAATTCTTCTGCGCCCAGACGAAAGACGGTTTTTCCATCTTCGAGTTCGGGCAGACCGGCGTTGGGTTCAATCAGCACCGGCACCGGGCAGTCGTTGAGCAGCTCCTTTACCACCGGCTGCATTTCGCGAGGCCCGGCGCTGCAGTTGGTGCCTATCAGGTCAACGCCCATGTTCAGCATTGTTTCCTTATATACCTGCGGCGGGGTTCCGGTAAGGCTCATGCCCGCCTCAAAGGTCATGGATACCCCGATGGGCAGGCTGCTGCATTCTTCGCGGGCGGCCACAACCACCGCCTTGAGTTCGGCCAGGTCGAAGTGGGTTTCCGCAAGAATAAGGTCAACTCCGCCTCTGGCCAGACCACGAATCTGCTCGCGAAACACGTCTACCATTTCTCTGAAGCTCATTTCGCCCAGCGGACGGATAAAATGCCCGGTGGGGCCTACGCTGCCCGCCACAAATACCGGGCGGCCCGCTGCCTTCTGCCCGGCTTCCGCTGCTTCGCGGGCGAGGGAGGCCATGCGCCGGTTAAACTCGACCGTATCCAGACCCGCTGGCAGCTTTAGACGGGTGCCGCCAAAGGTATTGGTGGTAATGATATCAGCGCCCGCTTCAATATATTCACGGTGAATTCCCACCAGAATATCGGAGTTTTCCAGACAGAAAAATTCAGGGCTCATGCCGGGGAGCAGCCCCCTGGTCTGCAACATGGTGCCCATGCCGCCATCAAAACAGATAAAGCCGGAGCTGTTTAAAAAATCGGTAAACTTGTTCAAGACGCACCCTCGCTGTTTTTCGGCTATATTTCCTTTTTTCATAAAATAATGCAAGGTATTTGTGAAGTCTGAAAAAGTGGGCGGGCTTTTATTACTTTTGCCTGAACAGACATATTTGCCATTAAGTATTTTTTATTTCTGCCGATATATCACTCAAAGCAGGTTGTCTGCTTCAGCGAGCTGCTTGGAGAATGATGGGGCAGAATGCTGGAGAAGACGGAATGACTGTTTTGAAAATGACAACAGCGGACTTTTGCCCGCATTAAACAGGCGGCTGCCTGATATAACGGGAATATATATGCATCGTGTTTTTCTGGCTTTATTGATTGGCGCTCTGGCCGCCACTCCCGCTCTGGCTAAGGATAAGCCGGCGCCGGGTCTGAGCGCAAACACTCCCCTGGTGCTTGAATCCACCGGCAAGGTCACGGTCAACGGACAGAATGTGCCCCTGAGCACAATTACCCATCAGGACAGCGGATATCTTCTTCCTGACGGCAACGGGGGTCTGATCTGGAGTCAGGGCGAGCAGCCCCGTCCGCAGATGAGCCCCAGCTATATTGACGCCCGTGAAATCAAGCTTCAGGTGCGCGAAATAGCGGAGCAGCTGCTGGCGAATATCCGGCAGCAGGAGCTGCGGGGCAAGATTGCTCTGCCGACCTCTTTTGTAAATCAGGAAAATTTCGGGCAGACCTCCGCTTTCGGGCGCTATATCGCCGAACAGATGTTTCACGAGTTTAATCAGCGGGGCTTCCAGACCCGCGAATATCGCCTTTCTGGCCAGAACATCCGTATGGATGAAGGCATTGGCGATTTTTACCTCAGTCGCAGCAAGGGCAAGGTTACCGCCACAGACCGGGCAAATGTGGTGCTGGTGGGGACATATTATCATGACGGCATGAATGTGTTTGTCAACGCCCGGCTTATCCGTCCTTCCGATGGATATGTATACCGCACAGCCCAGATGGTCATGCCTCTTACCGAAACCACCCGCACCATGCTGGCCCGCACCGGGCGCAGACTGGAAAGATGCGATGTGCAGATTGTGTCCAAGGAATGGGCCATGGAACGCACAAGCGCAGGCAGGCAGCGGGGGCATGGGAATGTTCCCGCCGGGGTGTCCGACAGTGGACAGGCGGCGTCCACTCCTCTTGATCAGGGGTTTGACATTCATTGAGCGCCTGGCTCGTTGAGCCCTGGCGGCAGCCGGACAGCAGGATGTTTGTATGAATAAAATGTTTGGATATGCACTTTGCGCGCTTTGCCTGAGTTTTGCTTTTCTGAGCGGCTGTAGTTCCGTAGAGGATGTGGTCAGCGCTCCTTATGCCGATGAAACCCTGAGCAATTATCAGGCGGGCAAGAATTTTCTGGCGGCAGGACGCTATGAACTGGCTAAGGAAAGCTTCACTCTGGCCCTGGCCTCCAGCCGCGACCCGCAGATGCGTTATCTGCTCATGCAGGAAATTGACAGCGTAAATATGATGATTGAAACCAGGCGTTAATCTCGTCGATGTGCCGCGCGGGGGCTGAGTCCCCCTGAAACGGTGCGTAAAAAATGATAAAACGGTGTGATGCCGTCAAAGTTGATTTGAAAAAGATTGTTTGAGCCGGGAGGCTGGTATGAAGAAAACCTTTTTACTGTATGTAATTATGGCTCTGTCCATGTTCATTCCGCTCGGCGCGGCAGCCGATGAGCCCCAGCAGCCGATTGCGCCGCTGGTGCCTACGGCGGCCCAGCGCATGACTGCGGAAATCAACGCCCAGATGAGCTATGTGGCAGACTCGGCCTCCGGCCTCTCCATTGTGGTCACCACCCCGCAGGATTTGAACAATTTCGGAGTTTCCAGCCCGCTGGGGCGTCAGTTGCAGGAAGAGATGTCTTATCTGCTCACCCGTTCCGGCTATCAGGTGGAAGAGTTGCGCAAGGGCAGATATGTGGTGTTTGATCAGGAGCAGGGCGAATTTCTGCTCACCAGAGATACCGAGCTGCTGCAATCGCTGCGCTTCAACACCAACCTGATTATGGTGGGCACCTACACCGTTGGCCCGATTTCGGTGCGGGTAAACATGAAGGTGCTGCATGCCCCCACCCGGGAAGTGCTGGCCTCCAGCTCCACCACCATTCCTATGACCAGAGAAATCAGGATGTTGACCAGCAACCGGGCTCTGGAAAATATGGGGCGCACCCCGTCGGTGGGCACCCGGCTGCCTTACAGCGGCATGGTCAACCCCGGCATGGTCAGCCAGACCTCGCCTGATCTGCGCACATATATTCAATATTACTAATCTTCAGTCAGCCTGAATCAAGCCGCTCTTCGGAGCGGCTTTTTTATGTGAAGAAAGCACGTGTCAGCCGGGGATCAAAAGACCTGCAGCCTTAAACCAGTTGTTATGCGAAAGGCAGTCGAGTCGGGTGAAACGAAAAAGCGGCTGTCCATGAAGGCAGATTCCCCTTGCGTCGGGCGTTTTTCTGAGTTTATATCTCTGAGAACTGAAAGCGGGGAGATTAATTATGGAGAATGTCTTTGGCAGTGCGCCTTATCTGGTCAACGCCTTCTGGGTTCCGCTTGTCTATCTGCTCGTCATTCCCCTTTTTTTGTTCCGGGGGACGCGGTGGCTGCGCAGGCGTGGCTGGTCGTATGCCGCAGCTCTGGGCGCGGCCATGACCGCCTGCGCACTTTGTCTGTTTTTGGTTCGTGCGCTTATTCTTCATGGTTTTCCTCTGTTTTCTAGCGCTTCCATGCGTATGGCCGAGGTAGTTCTGTATTCGCCATTGTATGCGGGGGCGTTTATGCTGGTGGAGGGACTGTTTTTATTGCTGCTTGCTCTGGCGGGGCGACTGCTGCGGCGCTGTCGGGAAGACGGACCGCCGCCGGACCTGAAAGAACCACCGCGTTTTGTGCGGGTATGTTTGCTTTTATTTCTGCTTGCCCCAATCTATCTCACCGGCAGCGGCCCGGCAATTGACCTGAAAAACCGGGTGCGCTCCATAAATCCTGAGCCCGACCGGCTCTGCTCGTGGGCATTTTACCGTACTGCCACTCCTGATGAGATGCGGCGGGAAATTGCCGGGCGTTCGCTGAAAGACGTAAAATATACCTGGCAGGAATTGGAACGCGACAATTATATCGGCTGGAGCATGGCGCTTGAAGCTCCGTTTTACGGCAGTACCAGAATAAAGGAGCATGTGCTTTATCCGCTGGAGGCGGCAGTTTACGCCTCGCCTTACCCGGAGGTGCCGCTCATTCTGCTGGAAGCCGGGGCCGATCCTTGTACGCTTTCGCTGCAATCTTATCTGGACTCTCGGAATAAAAATGCCGAAGTTTTCAAAGCGTTGCTCACTGCTCAGATAGAGGGGGGATGCAAGTCCTGCTCGGGAGAGTATATGAACAGGCTGGTCATCGACCTTGTGCGGCGGGGCGACCGGGAAATGCTGGCTATCTGTCTTAATTTTCCTGAGGTTTCGCCTGTTGACGCCCTGCGCTGGGCTTTTGCCTGTGGGCAGAATGAGCTTGTTCCATACATTATTGAACTGGGCAGGATTTCGCTGAAGGAGCTTGATCCCGCTGTGCAATACCGCATTCTGACTGCCTCTCTATGGGGAGGCAATGCCGCGGGTTTTATGCTCCTGGTGGAGCAGGGATTTGATGTTCCTTTCCGGGCAGGAGGCGCCCATGTGGATTTGCAACGCCGGCCTGGTAAGCTCACTCTGTTTGAGGCCGCCCGCATGGGAGAAATTACTGATGAAGCCGTGCTTATGCATCTGGCCGACAGCGCTCCCCTTGACGGCAACTATGGAAAAGAGGCGGTCAGCCTGGCCTTCGCACGCGGCTCCCTGAAAATGCTCCGGCGTCTGGTTGCCAGAGGGGCAAGGTGTGAGCAAGCCTCGGGGTTTCCCTGTTTCGTTCTCCGCGCGGAAGAACCGGAGGAGGCGGAGGCGCGCGCCCTGCTGGAAATGGCCGGGTTCAGAGTGGGCAGTCCGGAAGAGTGCCCGGGAGAAGCAGTTGTTTTCTGGAAAGGTGCAAATCCCTATTAGCGGATTTTTGCAAAACCGTTCAAACTGAAAGTGAACAGCCCAAGGGGCGATGGAAACTTGCCAAGGTTTGCGCTGTCCAAGGGGCGAAGCCGGCTGATTTACTTCTGCGGTCATAATTATCTTTCAGCAGCCCTGTGCGGAACGTGCCTCAGACCCCGGCCAGTTTTTCCAGCTCTTGCAGAATGCCCGGCGCATCAAGGTTCAGCTCTCCCAGCAGCAGGGAGGTGGAGCCGTGCTGTACAAAGCAATCGGGCAGGCCCAGCCGCCGGATAGTCAGATTCCCGGTGAGAGCGGCATCGTTCAGATATTCCAGAACCGCCCCGGAAAAGCCTCCGGCAAGGGTGTTTTCTTCCAGCAGCAGCAGTTTGGAATGGCTCAGGGCCAGTTCGCGAATTTGAGCGCAGGGCAGGGGTTTGACAAAGCGGCTGTTGAACAGGGTGACTTTGCTTCCGTGTTTTTCCGCAAAGGCGGATACGGCTTCAGCGGCAAAATTCACAGTGCTGCCGATGGCAATAACGGCAATGTTCTCACCCTGCTGAATCAATTCGCCTTTTCCCCATTCCAGCGGGGCAGCGAGCGGCTCAATTTCTCCAGTGCGCCCCCTGGGGTAGCGCAGGGCCACCGGGCCGTCATATTCCAGCGCGGCGGCGAGCATGGCTTTAAGCTCTGAGCCGTTTCGCGGGGCGAGCACGCTGATGTTGGGAATATGGCTCATGAAAGTCAGGTCAAAGGCACCGTGGTGGGTGGCGCCGTCTTCGCCCACCAGTCCAGCCCGGTCGAGGCAGAAGACCACCGGCAGCCCCTGAATGCACACATCGTGCAGCACCTGGTCGTAAGCCCGCTGCATGAAGGTGGAGTAGATGGCCACCACCGGCTTCAGCCCCTGGGTAGCCAGGCCGCCCGCCATGGTTACTGCGTGTTGTTCGCAGATACCCACGTCCACATAACGGTCGGGGAAGCGTTCAGCGAATTTGTCGAGCCCGGTTCCGCCGGGCATGGCCGCAGTAATGGCCACAATGCGTTTATCTTGTTCGGCCAGTTCCAGCAGAGTATTGCCGAAACATTCGGTGAAGGTGGGGCCTGCCCCGGCAATTTTTTCACTTTCGCCGGTTTCGGGTTTGAAACGCCCAACCCCGTGGAAGCGGGTGGGGTTATTTTCGGCCGGTTCGTAGCCCTTGCCCTTTTTGGTGAGCACATGCACCAGCACCGGGTTGTCGGCAGCTTTAACCATATTGAAAATATCGCACATCTTTTCAACATCGTGCCCGTCTACCGGGCCCACATAGTCAAAGCCCAGGGCTTCAAACAGCATGCCGGGGGTGAAAAAGGTCTTCAGGCTGCTCTGGCTGCGGTGCAGTATGGAGATGATATCTTCGCCGATGCGCACCGAAGAAAGGAAATTTTCAATCTCGCTCATGGTGCGCCGGGCCAGTTTGGTGGAAAGGCCTTTTGACAGCAGCAGAGAAAGCGCCCCCACGTTTTTGGATATGGACATCTCGTTGTCGTTTAAAACCACAATCAGGCGGCGTCCGGCGTGCCCGGCCTGGTTCATGCCCTCGAAGGCAATGCCCGCGGTCATTGAGCCATCGCCGATAATGGCGAGCACATGATGATCCTCGCCTTTCAGGTCGCGGGCCATGGCCATGCCAAGAGCCGCTGAAATAGAGGTGGATGAATGCCCGGTGCCGAAGTGATCAAAGGGGCTTTCATCGCGCTTGGGAAAACCGCAGATGCCGTTATGCTTGCGCAGGGTATGAAAGTCGTCGCGGCGACCGGTGAGCAGCTTGTAGGCATAGGCCTGATGCCCCACATCCCAGATCATTTTGTCCTGACGGGGATTGAAGGCTTTAAGCAAAGCTATGGTCAGCTCTACAACGCCGAGCGAGGGGGCGAGATGCCCGCCGTTTTGTGAAACCACAAAGATAATTTCTTCGCGAATTTCAGCTGCGAGTTCGGTCAGCTCTTCATTACTAAGAGCCGCCAGATCGGAAGGACGGTTGATTTTGGGAAGAACATCTTGAGGAAACGCTCTGAGAGCCATATCACAATCCTGCAATATTGTTTGGGCGAAGCTGTAAGCCTGAGCGATAAACGCCTGAACGCAGCGGCAGCAAACTTCATGTAAATTATGAAGGGTTCTGCCCTGAATTGCTCCGTCCGTTTGGTCTGCACACCCGGCCGTACCACCGGCCGCTGCGCCTCGATAATTTCAGCCCTGTCTTCAGGGCGCCCCTGGTTAAGGGTGTCAGGCAGTTATTAAAAACTGCGTTCAACTGCATAATTTGTCAAGGCAACCAGAAAATCTTTGTGTTCGCCTGTGAATGGCGCGAGCGCCGCAATGGCTTCATCTGCGCGCTGCCTGGCCAGTTCGCGGCTTTTTTCAATGCCCAGCAGGGCAGGGTAAGTGGTTTTTCCCTGAGCGGCGTCTGAACCGGCCGGCTTGCCCAGGGTGGCGGTGTCGCTTACTTCATCGAGAATATCATCAGCAATCTGGAAGGCTGATCCCAAAGCCCCGGCCCAGGCAGCCACCGCCTCGCTGTCGTTTTGAGATGCCCCGGCCAGCAGAGCGCCGCATACGCAGGAAGTGCAGATGAGGGCCCCGGTTTTGCGGGCATGAATTTCCATTAAATCGTCAAGGCTGCCTTTACGGGCTGCCCCTCTGGCTTCGGTGTGGGCGAGGTCGAGCACCTGTCCGCCCACCATGCCCACTGCCCCTACGGAAAAGGCCGCATGGGCAATGGCCTGCACCACCCGTTCCGCAGGCAGGGCGGTTGAACAGGAGGCCATGAGGCCGAAGGCCTCGGTAAGCAGGGCGTCACCGGTGAGAATAGCCATGGCTTCGCCATAAACCTTGTGGTTTGTGGGCTTTCCCCGGCGCAGATCATCATCGTCCATGGCGGGCAGATCATCGTGCACCAGCGAGTAGGTGTGAATGAACTCCAGACCGGCCGCAAATGGAAGCACATCCTCCCGTCTGCCGCCAAACATTTCGGCTACGGCCAGGCAGAGCGCCGGGCGCAGGCGTTTGCCCCCGGCAAGCAGGCTGTAAAGCATGGACTCTTTAAGCCGTTCAGGCATATCTACTTCATCAAGACAGTGGGCCAGAAACAGCTCCACTTCTTCAGCATCGGCCTTAAGCCTCTTCTTCATCGTTTCCAAATTCATTGTCCGACTCCTTGAACGGGGTAAAAATTCCTTCTGCAAGCAGACTCACTTCCTGCCGGGCCGTCTTTAGCCGCTCGCGGCAGGCGCGGGCCAGCTCTACCCCTTCTTTATACAGGGCCAGGCTTTTTTCGAGCTCGATATCATTGTTTTCCAGCTCAGAAACAATAGCCTGCAAGCGTTTCATCTGTTCTTCAAAACCTGGTTTCCGTGGCGCGTTCATATTTTTCCATATTTCAGACCGGCATATCCGGCTCTGACCATAATTTTAAAATAAATTCAATGCAACTTTTTCAACAAACAGCTTGCTCTTAACCGACAGCCTGCCCTGCTTCCGGGCTTTCGCGAAAGGCGGCAGGGAGGGCGGAATTTCAGTCTTCAGACTTAATCTCTTTAATTTTGAGCTGAGCCGGGCAGGCCGCCGTCCATGTTCATATCGAGCAGTACCTGCGGGTCAACGCTCACGCCAAGCACTGCGGCGGAAAGGTGCAGATGCGGGCCGGTCACCCGTCCGGTAGCTCCCACCAGACCGAGCAGTTGGCCGGCTTTGACAAAATCGCCTTCCTTCACCTTGATTTCCGACATATGGCAGTACATGGTGAACACGCCGAGGCCGTGGTCGAGATAAACAGCATTGCCCGCAAAAAACAGGTTATCGGCCAGGGCTACCCGTCCGTCAGCGCAGGCTGCGATGGGGGTGCCCGAGGCCCCGCGTAAGTCAAGCCCCCTGTGGGCGCTGCGCGGCTCGCCGTTGAACACCCGGGCCACCCCGAACAGGCTGCTCACAGAGCCGGGCACCGGGCGCACAAAGGGCAGCTGCCAGTAGCGCTGCGGGGTGTGCTGGGCCAGCACATCCTTTACCCGTTTGCTTTCAGCGCGGCTGCGCTCAAGGTTGGCCTGAGAGAGCTGCACGAACTTGGGTTCGACCTTCAACTCTTGACGGGGGTACTGCTTGCTTACCACCTGCACATCGATGCTGTATGGAATTTCTCTGCCGTTGTCCACAATAACCAGATTAAGTTTCCGGGGACCGGGTTTGCTGTCCAGATCAACCGGCAGCAGGGCAAAGGCTTCCGGAGTTCCCGCTGGGGAAAGCGCCGCGGGCACACTAAGTTTTTTACCGGCCCAGTCAATTTCCAGCCGTTCCAGCCGAGTTGAAACAGCTTTCAGAACAAAGGGCTGCCCGTTGGGAATGGTCTGGGGAACAGTGAGGGTAATCTCCGGCTGATAGCGCGCCTCAAGCGCTGCTGCAGCAGCCGAACTGCCGCCGACTGCGCCTGCCTCTCC
>JAFQMU010000078.1 GCA_017421085.1 Desulfovibrionaceae bacterium
GGGGTTGCTAAGGTGCTTCAACATGAAACCCTGAATAACACCATGCTGCGCAACCCGTCAAAGTAATTATGGCCTATCATATCGATTATGAAAAAGAACTGAACAGCGCCCAGCTGGAAGCCGTAACTTACGGCAATGGCCCTTTGCTGGTTATTGCCGGTGCGGGAAGCGGCAAAACCCGCACCCTGGTTTACCGACTGGCCCGCCTGATTGAGGATGGGGTTGATCCGGCTGAAATTCTGCTTTTGACCTTTACCCGCAAGGCCGCTGCCGAAATGACCCGGCGGGCTGCGCTGCTGCTGGCGGGTGGAGCAGGGCCGGAAGAATATGCTTCTCCCATGCTCGCGACCTCTGCGTCCTGCCCTTCATCCGCCTGTGTGGCTTCGGTGAATATCCGGGGCGGCACTTTTCATGCCTTTGCATACAGCATTTTACGTCGTTTCCGACCGGCGGGGTATGAAGGCGATTTGAGCCTGATGGATGCCGCCGACATTATTTCCGCTTTGCAGCTTTGCCGGGAAAAGCTTGAGCTGGGCCGCGGCGATCGGGCCTTTCCTAAAAATCAGACTATTGAGGGGCTGCTGGGCAAGGCCCGCAACAAGGAAATAAGCGTTGAGAGCGTATTGCGTTCGGAGGCCCCTCACCTGCTGGCCTATCAGGAGGATTTGGCCAGGCTTGCTGCGGAATATGCCCAGTTTAAACGCAAACACTGTCTGCTCGACTATGATGATCTTCTGTTTGAACTGGAGAGTTTGTTTCTGGGCAAGCCTGAGGTGCTGGATTTGCAGCGCGGGGTATTCAGACACATCATGGTGGATGAATATCAGGATACCAACCGGGTGCAGGCGCGTCTTGCCCGAATGCTGGCCGGGGATGAGGGAAATATTTTGGCTGTAGGGGATGACGCCCAGTCGATTTATGCATTCCGGGGAGCGGATGTACAAAATATTCTTGACTTTCCCAAGCTGTTTGCCGGGGCAAAAATTATCACCCTGGAAGAAAATTACCGGTCTGTACAGCCTGTGCTTGATTTGACCAACTCCATTCTTGCCTCCGCGCGCAAGGCATATCCTAAAAATCTGTTTACCCGTCAGTCGGGCGGCAGGCTGCCTCAGCTGATAAAGCCGATTTCCGATATGAGCCAGGCGCACCTGGCCTGTAAGTTAATCAATGAATTGCTGGAGCGCTATAAAGCATCTGAGATTGCTGTTTTGTTTCGTTCCGGCTTTCATTCTTTTCAGCTTGAGGTGCAGCTGGCCAAACAGGGAATTGCCTTTCGCAAATATGGCGGGCTGCGTTATTCCGATGCTGCGCATGTCAAAGACCTGCTGAGCATGGCCCGACTGGTGCTTAACCCTCTGGATATGCCCTCATTTGGGCGGGTAGCTGAGTTGTTTAAGGGGGTTGGGCCCAAAACCGCCAGAAAAATTTATGGGGCGGCCTCCGGCGAGGCGCCCGGCGGGCTTGAGAAGGCATGCGCCAAGTTTCCGGAGCTGCTGGCAGCCCTCAGAAAAATTGCCGAGCTGCGGGCAGGCAGGGCGCAGCCCCGGCAGACTCTGGAAATTTTGCTGGAAATTTATCTGCCCCTGCTCAAAGCCCAGTATGTGGATGATTACCCCTACCGGGAGCAGGCCCTGGAAGAGCTGCTGCGCATAGCCGAGCCCTATGACGACCTCGACCTGCTTATTTCTGACCTGTCGCTTGAGGAGCCCGACAGCGAGGAAGAAGAAGCGGGTGATGCTGTCACTCTGTCTACTGTGCATTCGGCAAAAGGGCTTGAATGGGCGGCTGTTTTGGTTATCGATCTGGTGCAGAACCGTTTCCCTTCCCGTCATGCCGTGCTCAGAGATGATGACTATGAAGAAGAACGCCGTCTGCTTTATGTGGCCTGCACCCGAGCCAAGAGCGAGTTGTTTCTGTTTGCGCCGGCCACTCTCTACCACCGTGAGCACGGCGGCTATGAGCCGGTTAATTTGAGCCCGTTCCTGGCCGAGCTGCCCGAGGCGACTTATGAACAATGGCTGGAAACTTATGGAGGCGAGTTGCGCAGACAGCTGTCGAGGCCTGATCCTTTTGCCGCTCAGCCGGGCGCCAGGCGGGAAAGAATGAACCTGGGCGAGGCTGATGACGCGCCTGATTTTTCCGACAATCCCGACAGCGGGGAGAAAAGAGCTTTTGCTTCCATGAGCGATTTCCCCAGTCGCCGGGCCGGGCTTGCTCCAACCCGGAGCAGGCAGGCGGAAGAGGCGCCGTCTTCCTTAAGCCAGGGCGATCAGCCCGGCGGAGAAAATATTTCTTCCGGCATTTCCCCGGTGAATTTGCA
The DNA here is from genome assembly GCA_017421085.1 of Desulfovibrionaceae bacterium. Classification (GTDB taxonomy): domain Bacteria; phylum Desulfobacterota; class Desulfovibrionia; order Desulfovibrionales; family Desulfovibrionaceae; genus RGIG1962. The sequence goes on from JAFQMU010000078.1 coordinate 2,324, forward strand.
GGGTAAAAGCGGTTACTGCCGACACAAGATTTTTGGGAGAGGAAAAATTATTCAGCATATCCCACCTGACAAGGTACGGGTGAATTTCCCCGGCTTTGGCTTAAAAGTAATTATGGCTGCATTTCTCACTCTGGAGGACTGACTTGGCAGATTGCATTCGCTCTGAAAATGATTTTCTTTCCCTGCTGGACAGTTATTTCAACCTCACAACCCCCCATCAGCTGAGCCTGCGGGGCGATGACTGCGCCGAGCTGCTCATGCCGGAAGAGGTCTGCCTTTCGTCCGATCTGTTTCTGGAAGACATACACTTCCGCACTTCTTATTTCAGCTATTATGAGCTGGGCTACAAGGCTCTTGCGGTAAATCTCTCCGATCTGGCCGCAGCCGGGGCCAGACCGCTGGGCTTCAATATGAATTTGATTCTGCCCGCGTCCATGCCCAGAAGCGATGTGGAGCAATTGCTGGAGGGAATGAGCGCTCTTGCTTCCCGATATAATCTGCCTCTGACCGGCGGCGATTTGTCGCGCGGAGACAAGCTGGGTTTGTGCATCAGCATCTGGGGTGAAATGGGGGGCGCGCGCTTTCTGCGCCGGGGGCAGTGCCGCCCTGGGGATACATTGTTTATTGTGGCGGATTCGCTCCCCTTTCCTCTCGGACTGGCCCGGGCCGGACTGTACAGCCTGGAAAAATGGGGCAGGGAGGGGGCTCTTGTCCGCCAGCCGCAGGCCTGCAAACGGCATCTTTTGCCCAATCCGCTGATTGAGGCTGGGCTAAGCATTGCCCGGCTGGCCCCGCAAACCTCATTGATGGATTTGTCTGACGGGCTGGCCCGCGACCTGCCCCGCCTGCTCGGTTATGAATATGAGCATGCACCGCGATACCCGGATGCCGCCCCTGTTTCCGCCTTCGGTGCAAGAATTGATTTGCCGGAGGCGCTTCTTCACCCTGAGCTGCTCGCCTGGTGCCGGCAGTATGAGGAAATCGGAGAACCCAGATTAAACCCGGTTGCACAGGCCATGCTTGGCGGTGAAGACTACCTGCTTCTGGGCAGCACTGACAGTCCGGAGGTTTTGCCCCTTATTGAAGCGGACTGCGGGGTTTATTGTCAGGTAATCGGCAAGGTTGAGAAAAATTGCGGGATAGTCGTCAACGACAGAGCGTTTTCACAAAACGGATTCGATCATTTCAACTGTTGAAGAGGAAGTCTTCAGAATCCAGTGACGGCCATATCGGCAGCAGCAGTCTACTGCCGATATGGTTGGATAGGCTTGGCCTGGATGGTGGTGAAACAAGCTGTCGCTTAGGGGCAGGAGAATCGGCAAGGAGGCGCGCCGATTATATAACACCGCTGTTTCCTGTTTGACGACAAGCTTGCAGGATGAAGTTTCCTTGGGGACAAGGCTGAATCCTCTGGTGGAAGCCTTTACCTATCCCTTACACTGTTAACGGGCGGAGCCGAATCAGGGGCTTCGGCTCCGGTTGTTCCCGTTGAGTCCGTTTATCTCATAGAAAATAAAAAAATATAAGTGTCATACTGTAGTTAACATGGTTTACATACGTTGCCAGAATGTAACTATCTTAAATCACTGAATAAATCTTAAACAGTTAACATGGTGTATGCTTCAGGGCCCCGTTGCAAAGTAGAAATAAAGCTTGATACTGCTCTTCATATAGATTATTTTATATTAAAATCAATCTACTGGAGGTAATTCATGTTATCAGAGCAATTTATATATACTTTCGGCTGGGCTTCCTGGAGCAGTATTCTTGCCGGGGTGGTAACAGCTCTGGCCATATCCATTGTTATGTCCATCATTGGCGTAAGCCTGGGCTTTAAGGTGGTTGATCCCAAATCGAGCGATCCTGCCTCCGGTTTGGGAAAAACATTCGGCATCTGGTCGGCGATTTCCGTTATTGTGAGCATGGCGGCGGGCGGTTTTATTTCCGGTTTGTTTGCAGCTCAGCGCGGACTTGAGCATGGCTTTCTTGTATGGTGCGCCGTATCAGTGGCAGCGGTGTTTTTTGGGGGCTATGCCATCGGTGCGGCCGTACGCAGTTTGGGCGGCACAGCCATTTCGCTTGGCAGCGGCGCTGTAGGGGTTGCAGGCAGCGTCGGGCAGCATGCCGCTGACATGGCCGGTTATGTTGCCGGTAAAGTCGTGGAAGAAGTAAAGGAGCAGCTGCGCAGTCTGGATCACGAACAGCTTAATGAACAGGTTGTTTCCATTATGCGAGACACGGGAGTGGAGAGTCTGCAGCCGGAGCGTCTTCGCTCAGAGCTGTGGGAAGTAAAGCGCGATATCAGGTGCATGATTCGTAAGATTGGGCTTAACCCTTCAAACTTCGATCAGATTATCGCTGATTTTTCCAGCAGGGAAAAGGCGCGCCTCAACAATCTGACTCAGGATTTTGACAGGGAAGCGGCAATCAGCGCTCTGGCCGCAAACCGGAATATTCCTCATCATGAGGCGGAACAGCTGGTCAATAACGCTTTCGATGCCTATTACAAAACTGTAGACAGGGCAAAAGAACTGATGGGAGATGCCCGCGAGCAGCTTGAAGAAGCCAGAGCGCAACTGAAAACCTTTTCGGAGCAGTTCAGGGAAAAAGCGGATAAAATGAGAAGAGCCGCTGCCAAAACTGCTGCTGTTGCGGCCCTGGCGCTGATTATCGCTGCCGCCACCGCAGCCTGCGCCGGCCATATCGGCTCGCACTGCTCAAGCGGGTGGTATACCATACAAAGCGCCTATCTGCTCCCTTAAAAAACACTGATTTATCCGGGCAGAGATTTAATCAGATAAGCGACATGCCCCTGATTAATTCGGGGAGAAGCCGATATTAAAAAGAAACAGCCGGGTCAATCCGGCTGTTTCTTTTTAATTTTCAGTTTTTTCCTATTGCACTTCCTTGAACCTGGGCAGCCCCTTCACCAGTTGCAGGGCCAGGCGGAGCTGGTTGTCCTGCGCGAGGAATTTTTCCACTTCGGGGTCCTTGGGTTTGGATTCTTCGGCAGCCCCTTCATTCTCGCCTTCCAGGTGGTGAGCCAGGCTCTGTTCTCTTATTTGCCAGTTGGGCAGATCCGAGTCTTTTTCCACGCTGGGTTCAAACGGCACCTCAATGTCGGGAACAATGCCTTCGGCCTGAATTGACTTGCCGGAAGGGGTATAGTAGCGGGCTACAGTAAGCTTTATGCCTGAGCCGTCCGGCATGGGAATTACATCCTGCACGGAGGCCTTGCCGAAAGTGCGTTCGCCCAGCAGCAGGGCCCGGTTATGGTCTTTCAGGGCCCCGGCCACGATTTCAGAGGCGGAGGCCGAGCCGGAGTTGATGAGCACCACCATTGGGGCGGCAATATCACCGGCCTGGGCTGAGGCCGAATAGGCCCGGGTGGACTTGTCATTGCGGCCTTTCATGGAAACAATTTCTCCATCTGACAGAAAAACGTCGGCCACATGCACTGATTCATCAAGCAGGCCGCCCGGATTGTTGCGCATATCCAGAATCAGGCCCTTGATTTCTCCTTCTTTTGCCACCTTGCGCATTTCTTCGGTCAGCTCCTGCGTGGTGCGCCCGATAAAGCGGGTAATTCTGACCCAGTAGTATCCGTCCTCCAGCTCACGCACCTTTACGCTGGTCATGGGGATGGCATCGCGCACGATGCTTACTGTGCGCGGAGTTGCGGAGTTCTTGTCCAGCACGAGCAGTTCCACTGTAGTGCCTTTTGGCCCTCGGATGGCGCTTACCGTTTCATTGCTGGTCATTTCCTGAGTGGGGCGGCCATCAACTGCCAGAATCATATCTCCGCTCTTCAGCCCGGCCCGGTCGGCGGGCGTATCTTCAATAGGCGCCACAATGGTCACCTGGCCGTTTTCCACAGAAATTTCAATGCCCACCCCGAAAAATTCACCGGAGTTGTTTTCGCTCATTTCCTTGAATTCATCGGGGGTAAGATAGACCGAGTGAGGATCCAGCGACTGGAGCATGCCGCGAATGGCCCCTTCGATAATTTCTTTGCGGCTTTTTTCGTCTACATATTCTTTTTCCACCAGATCAAGAACATGGCTGAACTGGCGCAGCGGCTGCACCTGCGCGTTCTTTGCTGATGCCTCTGCGTGTGAAACGCCGGCAGCTCCCAGACAAAGGAGCGGCAGAGCCAGACAAAGCGTACAAAGTTTAAATTTGGTTGAAATATTCAACAGGGCGGACATTTCTCGGGCATCCTCCAGCTTGGTAATGATGTTTTTCATACCACTTTTTTATTGTGTTGGCAAAAAAGTTCCTTGAACAGATTGCTCACTCTTCCATCGGCCGGGAATAGCGGCAGTTTTTTTCGGGGCAGGCGATGCGCTTCACTCCCCTGGTTGTTTTAAGACAAAGCACTTTGGAGCCGCACGCCGGGCAGGGTTCATCTATCGGCCAGTCCCATATGGCGAAATCGCAGTTGGGGTACTGGTCGCACCCGTAAAAAATTTTACCGCGTTTTGAGCTTTTTTCCACCAAAAAGCCTTCTGCGCACTTAGGGCAGTGCACCCCCGTGGAAAACGGGCGGGCATGGGTACATTTGGGGTAATTGTTGCATGCGATAAAGCGGCTTCCGGTGCGGGCTGTTTTTATGACCAGATCGCCGTTGCACTGAGGGCAGCTTCCGACCTTTTCTCTTTCTACCTGAGCTTTTTCTTTCAGGGTAATCCGGCCGCTTTCATCCCGCTCAAAGTTGCTGCTGAAAGTGCAGGCCGGGTAACCGGAGCAGGCTGCAAAAGCGCCCGCCTTTCCGAACTTGATAATAAGGTCTTTACCGCAGTCAGGGCAGGAAAGACCGGTGGGCATGCCCGCTTTTACCGCCTGCATGGCGGTTCCGGCTTCAGCAAGGGTTGCATTGAAATCTTTGGAAAAATCGCCCAGAAGCTGTTTCCAGTTTTCATTTCCGTCCGCAACCTTGTCCAGGTTATCTTCCATTTTGGCGGTGAATCCTACATCCATCAAATTGGTGAAATGTTCCTTGAGCAGTTCGCAGACAACTGTTCCCAGATCGGTGGGCACAAAGGTTTTTTCCTGCAATACAGCATATTCCCGGTCGAGCAGGGTGGAGATGATGCTGGCATAGGTGGAAGGGCGGCCGATTCCCTTGTCTTCCAGTTCCTTTACCAGAGAAGCTTCATTGTAGCGGGCAGGGGGCTGGGTGAATTTTTGTTCTTTCACCAGTTTTTCCAAAGCCAGCTCTTCCCCGACGCAGAGATCAGGCAGCAGAATGCTTTCATCTTTTGCGGAAAATACGGTTAAATATCCGGGGAAGAGAATCCGCTCCCCTTTCACCCGCCATTCAGCCGGGCCATTTTCAATTATTACTGTTGTATCATGAAAGCGGGCCGGGGCCATCTGCGAGGCGACAAAACGGGTCCAGATCAGCTTGTAAAGCTGATATTGCTCCTGGGTCAACAGGCTTTTTATTTCATCGGGCACAATATTTACATCCACCGGCCGGATAGCTTCGTGGGCATCCTGGGCTCCGCCCTTACTGCGAAAAACCCGTTTGCCGCCAGGGGCGCCGTATTCCTTGCCATAAGCGGAAACAATAAACTTCTGCGCGGCCTCCAGGGCTTCGGCGGCAATGCGCACAGAATCGGTACGCATATAGGTGATCAGGGCCACTGTGCCCAGGCTCTCCAAATCTATCCCTTCATACAGGCGCTGGGCAATATTCATTGTACGCTTGGCGGTGTAGCCAAGGCGCTGGTTGGCGGTCTGTTGCAGGGTAGACGTGATAAAAGGAGGTTTCGGGTCTTTTTTCCGTTCTTTTTCCTGCACCTCAGCAATGATGAAAGGCTTGTCCTTAATACGCTCTTCGAGCTCCAGAGCTCCAGCTTCACTGGCGATTGCCGCTTTTTTCCCGTCAACCTTGTGCAGTTCGCATTTAAAGGCTTCAGCCCTGGCCTCCTGCTTTTTAAGCCATGCGTTGAATAAC
>JAFQMU010000010.1 GCA_017421085.1 Desulfovibrionaceae bacterium
GCTTCCTGCTCAAAATTACCTTTGCTGATGACTTCCTCCAGCGTTCTGCTCTCTTTTGGCTCTGCGAAATTCATGCTGATTGAATGCAGAAGCGCATACAGTGGTTGTGTGAGCCTTGTCTGAAAAATTTTAAGCACATCTGAGGCCAGCCTGCCGTTAAGGGGGTCTGCTTCCCAGGCAGCCAGCAGGAAGTCAGAGGCCAGAGCCGTAAGGTCAATAATCCTGCCGGATTGCCTGGGTGAATTCTCAGATTCCCGCAGGCACAGGCGCGCCAGATGCAGCAACTGGTCGCGTCGGGATGTTCCCTGCAGCAGAACAATTTTTATGGAGGCAGGCAGGTGGGCCCAGAATTCGCTGAACATTACTTGTCGGATTGCGTTTCAGGTTGAAGTTTTTTTTGGTTGTTATACAGGATATAGCGCGAGCTCTCCTGCATGGCTGTTGCCAGATTCTTCAATCGCGCAAACGTTTCCGGATGTTCTCCGGCACGATTGACTACCTTGTCCTCGCGCAGGTCATACAGCACCTGCTGGCCCTGACGGTTATCAAAATAACAGTATTCGCCTTCTATCAGGCGGGTGGGGGTTGTGCCGGGGCCGGAAACAAAGGCAAAACGGCTGTTGTCAAACCTTGAATCAAAGAGGTCCCGCCCAAGGGTGTAGTTGTTGAATTCAATCCCGGCCAGAGCCGCAGCTGTGGGCATGATATCCAGCTGGGAACAGGGCGTTTCTTCAACACCCGGCGCCACCCGCCCGGGAGCATGAATAAGCAGGGGCACATGGTATGAGTGCAAATCAGCAGCCCAATAGGGGGCGGGCATGTTCGCCCCCCTGTCTGAAAGCCCATGGTCTCCGAAAATAAAGAAAATGGTGTTGTTGTAATAGTTGGACTGTTTAGCCATCCGGAAGAACTCCTGCACGGCAAAATCGCTGAAGCGCAGGGAGTTGTATTCCTCTTCGCTGATGAATCCGTAGTTGACGCGAGCTTCTTCGTTGATGGGCAAAATTTCAAAGCCGCCCTCAAGCGCATTGGCGGGGATGGTATACGGGCGATGGAAGCTTGCCAGCTGTACGAAGGCAAAAAACGGCCGGGGGCTGGATTCAAAGATGTTTTGCGCTTCCTGCAATAAATCGTAGTCTGAAACTCCCCAAACATCCATATTGGGGGCTTTCCAGGCCCCTTCTTCCATAATTTCCAGATCGTCTACGTTGGTGGCCAGAATGCCCCGGATATTGGCCCAGCTGGTATTTGCCCCCAGCATATACATTTTGCGGTAACCGGCAAATTCATTGAGCACAACCCGCTGGTCAACCACAAACGGGTTGCGTGAGCTGGTGTTGCCTTCCTGGTTAATGTCGGGAATGCCGGTAAAGGTGGTAAATATCGCTCTGGCTGTTGTGCGGGTCGGAGCAAAAAATTTTGTGTAAAGTTTTGATTCTTCGGCCAGTTCCCGCAAAAATGGAGTGGGGTCGAGCGGTCCCGGAGCGAATGAGGTTTTTGGAAACGACAGTGACTCCATGACGATGATCACTATATTCGGGTGTTGTTCACCCGGTGCAGGGCGCTTCTCCGGAGTATGCCGGGCATAGTTCAGGCTGTCTGCATCCGGGTTGTCTATATTAAGCAGTTTACTCATCAGGGGATAGTGCTTACGGGTTGCTTCGAGGTCAAACCCCCCGCCCTGAGCTGATTTAAAGGTGTCATACAGATTCTGCACCGGATTCAGAGCCAGGGCAGCCAAGGTCATGTTGGGGGAGAAATAGGCGTTGCTCCAGCGCAGGGGGAAAAAATTGCTGCTGATCTGGCCGTAAGCGGCCAGAGCGAAGATAAGCAATCCGGCAAACCATGTGAGCGCAGCCCTGGGGGCGTTCGTCCGGGTGGGGCGCATCCGACGCAGAATGCGTTGAATAGCCAGGGCGCACATCAGGGCGCTGAACACAAGCGCCAGAGCCAGAGGAATAACCGGGTAGCTCTGCCAGACCATGTCGACAGCCACCTGAAAATCTTTCAGCAGGTCAAGCACATAGGCGTTCAGCCTGGTTTTCAGATAGAGGTAGTGGCCGAAATCGCCCATATATATAAGGATAAGCAGCAGAAAGAGGAAAAAATAAAATCCGCTGATTAAACCAAGATGGGCCATGAGCCAACGCTTGAAACAGGGGATGGTCAGGAGTATGCCAATGGGCAGGGTAATTCCCGCTGCAATACGGGCATCGAAGCGAAACCCGATATAAAGGGCCTTGAGAATATCTTGAGGAGAAACACCGGCCAGGCTGTCTGCAATAAAGGCCAGAAAGGCCAGGCGAAACAGAAACAAGAGCAGCAGCACAAAACCCAGACAGAGCAGATAACTGCAAAAAGGACTGCGGTATTTGGGAAAAGGTTCTCCACCAAAGAAGCCGGTCCAGTTTTTTAGCGTGGAAGATACTTTTTGCGACATTTCGCGAGTATATCCTGAACTCGCCATTTGTTCAATTCGAAATTCTGAGCCGGGCAGGCGGGTGTAGATATGCTCCATCGGCAATCGAAAATTTTGATTATCTCTAGAAAATTTCTAGACAAAGTTTGTTAAAGAGAGTATTAAATAGAGTGAAGCATATTGATTGTTGTTTGCGCCCAGCACAATTTTCAGGAAATGCGATGAAAGCAGCTTTTATTCAGCCTAAATGCTTTTTGCTCATATTTTTATTTCTGGCGTTGTCCTATACTCCAGCTGCCGGCAGCTCCAGCCGGGACTTTGCTGTTGAAGCTGCTTTTCAGCATGGTGAGGAAGTGATTCTGGATGGGCAGGTAGACTACACTCCTCAGGGGGTGGTGATGTTTACCAGCGTTGAAAAGCAGATGGTATTTTTGGATAATGTAGTTGCCTCCGGCAACCCGGGCCGTCATATAATGGTGGTGGGTTATCTTTATAAAAAGGGCGGCAACTATCATATCAATGTAACCGGCTATACCTTTCTGGAGCAATAAAGCGTCCGGCATTATGGCTGAACTGTAGTGTATGTAAATAAATCCGCCTCTTCAGGGCGATTTGATAAAAAAAGCAGGAACCTTGATTGGCTCCTGCTTTTTTATCGGGGAATACTTAATCTTATTTAAGCTCCTTGATCAGCTCAACCATTCTCTGGCTCAACTGTGAAAGCTCAGGCTTGGAAAACTGCGCATCCGCCCCCACAGACTCTCCCTTGTGCAGCAGAGTGTTGGTGACCAGAGAGGAAAAGAGGGCTACGGGCAGGGCTTTTAAAACATGGTCTTCCTTTATCCAGCGGCAGAGGGTGAGCCCGTCAACGCTGGGCATTTCAATATCAGTAATAACCCCCTGCAAATAGCTGGTAATGGGCATGCCCTCCGCAACAGACCGTTTTTTGAGCCCCAGCAGATAATCCCAGGCTTCGCTGCCGTTGGTAGCCTGAACTACTGAGAAAACCTTGCTTTCTTCCATCAGATGTTTGACCAGGCCGCGCACGCTCTGTGAGTCGTCAGCATGGAGGATGGTATAAACATTTTCCGATTGCAGGTTTTCCGGATGGGAATAACTGATGGACAGCCCCTCATCCATGTCGCCCACAATTTTTTCCATATCAAGCACAAAAGCAGTGCGCCCTTCCAGTTTTACCACGCCGGTAATGGCATTACTCATATTTTGAATGAAGGCGCCTGGCGGTTCTACCTGCTCCCAGGAAAGGCGGTGAATGCGGTTCACCCCTGAAACCAGAAATGCCGTGAGCACGTTGTTGAATTCGGTAACGATGATTTTAGGCTCTTTGTTTTCAGCAGACGGCTTTTTCAGGTATTTCGCCAGATCAATGAGGGGAACAATCCGGCCATTTCGATATTGAAAAGCGCCAAGCACAGATTCATGACGCATATTGGGCATAACTGTTATCGGCTGTGTTCTGATAATTTCCACCACCTTGGAAACGTTAACCCCGTAATGCCCGCGATAGTTGTCTTCTTCATCAATATAAAATTCGACCAGTTCAAGCTCGTTGGTTCCCGATTCCAGCAGAATATTTGTTTGAGACATATAAGCTCCCCAAAATGGGTATCCATGGAGATTTCAGATCGGCTCAACCTTTTCAAACCGAATTATCAGTCAATATAGCTTAGCTGCCATTTTCTTGCAAGTTATTAGTTTGGGATGCAGCGTTTATTTTATTCCGGCGGGAGAGCATAAGGAAAAAGTGTTTTTTTTGTCTACGCACTGGCTGCTCCACTGCGGCGGATATAATCTACAAATCCGATGATTGCATTTTTGTGAAAGAAACGGTCCAGCTCAGCATTTTGCGCCCAAACTCCGATGGGGCCGAGCTCCTCATCCTTTTCCAGCAGCATATCAAGCAGGCGTTCCAGGTGCATGCTTTCACTTTCTCCAGGCATGGGCTCTGTCATGGGAGTGAGCAGTTCAAGCCAGCGGCAAAGCTGGGCGCGGCTGCATTCAAGCAGGCGATGGGACGAACAGGACTGAGCGTTGTGCCCGGCAAAGGCCGGGCGGTCGGGCAACGCAAGCAGTTTGTCAATACTTTTCAGAAAAATCGGCAGTTCAAAACGGGGAGGGGTGGCAGGGCGGAAAAAGGTGCGGTTTTTCCATTCAAAGGTGCAGCATGCCGCTTCGCCGATAAAGTAATACCCCCCCAGTGAGTAAAACATGCTGTGGGGGGCGTGCCCGGGCACGGCCATGGCCTTTATTTCAGGGAATTCAAAGGGCAGGGTATCTTTCGGCAGCGAAGACAGAGAGTCAGGGCTGAAGCCGGTTAATTTCTCTTCCGGTACAGGACTTGGCCGTCCATACATTTCCGCCAGGAAAGACATGACTTTTTGAGTGCTTTCCCAGAGGCGTTCGGGTGAGACCAGATGGCGGATTCCTCCGCTGTGGCATAGGGCTCTGGCGCCGGGGAATGCTTCCAACACCTCTGCCAGCGCTCCGGCGTGATCAACATGGATGTGTGAAATGAGAATCAGATCAATGCGTTTTATTCCTTCTGCCTTTAAGGCCGCGATAAATGCCGGAGCTGCTGCGGCTGTGCCTGTATCCACCAGAGCCGTAAATTCGCCGTCCGGGGCGGATGCAAAGGGAATCCGCACCAGCCAGCCTCCAAAGATATTGTCCAGTCCCTTGATACTCTGGGGAGCCGTAATATATTTGACCCTTACCACAGAACCCTCCAGAAAACATATTCAAGACAGTCATAATTTAAATTCTGATTATCTGCAACATCGCTTCTTTTGAATGCGCCCTGACATTCAGCCTGTCTCCCGGCAATGCGGGAGACGCACCTCAAGGCAGAAAACTTCTTGAAACTCTTGCCCCCACATCTGCTTCCTGCAGCCTCCTTTATGGACAGGGCCTATGATGGGAATGAAACACAACGCATGAGCCGTCGTCTGGGCTATATACCGATAGTCCCTCCTCACCCTTTGCGGCGTAAACCCTGGTGTTACATTAAGGAGTTATACAAAAAGTGCGATGAAGTTGAGAGACTGTTCAGACGGCGTAAAGGCTACAGGCGCATAGAACCCGCTATGACAAGCTTGATGCCCTGTTTCCTGGCTTCATTACTTTTGCCATCATTCTTGAAGCACTTCGTGTTAACAGTACCTGGACTGGAGTCAGATTTTTAATGCCGCCGTAAAATTGTTGTCTGTTAATGGCAGAATATCAGAAACTACTGCTCCGCTGAACTTTCGGCTGGCTGGAACGCTTCACATGTTCAGCCAGCCGGAAACCGTTCCGGCCACAAACAGATAACGCCCCAGTTTGGCAATGGTGACAATGCCGAGAAAGGGGAGCAGGGGCTCGCGCAGAACTCCGGCCGCCAGGGTAATCGGGTCGCCGATTACCGGCGCCCAGCTCAGCAGCAGCGACCAGCGCCCGTATTTGCGATACCAGTTTTCAGCCCGATTTAAATTACGTTTTTTTATCGGAAACCAGCGGCGTTCGCTCAGGCGGTTGAGATATCTTCCCAAAGCCCAGTTTACCGTTGAGCCCAGCACATTCCCCACTGTAGCCGCTGTCAGCAGCAAGACAAGCGAATATGCTTCTGATGCAATGAGTCCGGCAAGAAGCAGTTCCGACTGGGCGGGGAACAGGCTGGCCGCCAGAAAGGCGGATCCGAACAGGCCGGCATAGGCATAACAGTCCTGCATAATCAAAATTGACCAGATTTCTACTGGTGTTATTCGCTTTGGTTTCCGTGCTCAGGTCAGCCGGGCCAGGCTTTGAGCGGGGAGCCTGCTTCGCCCGGCCGCTGGCTGCCCCTGATCATGCCGATTGGATCATTCCCCAGGCTGCCTGTCCGAAAGAAATACACCCATCGCCCGGGGGCAGCCTGCGGTGGACAAGAGGGGTGAGCTTTGCCCTTTTCAGCAGTTGCGGCAGAAGTTCGGACAGAGCGGCATTGTGCATTACCCCGCCGGACAGCCCGATAACCGAAACGCCGGCAGCCTGTGCGCCTGCATCGGCCATGGCGCAAAGCCCATGCGCCATCCCCAGATGAAAACGCCGCGACACCGCCCCGGGATCAACCCCCCGGCGAACATCTTTATAAACTGCATTGAAAAGTTCAAGGGTGTCAAGTCTGATGCTTCCATCTGTTTCCGCAAGCGGACAGGGATATACATTCTTATCGGAAAAATCCTGAATGCTCTCCAGCCACATGGCCGCCTGCCCTTCAAACGACATTACGCCCCCGGCTGTTCCCCGGATAATATTATTGGGTGCCCCGAACCCCAGCAGCCCGGCCACAGCATCAAATAACCTTCCCAGGCTGGAGTTTATGGGACAGTTCAGACGATTGCGCAGCATTTGTTCAATCAGCTGACTTTCTTCCGCAAACTTTTCCTCAAACCATGCGCCTTTTTGCCCCAGTTCATGCAGATAGGCCTGCGCCATGCGCCAGGGCTGCCGGGCCGCGGCATCGCCGCCCGGGGTCAGGGTGCGGGCGATGTGCCCAAGGCGGCCCGCTTCCCCGCTCATGGTGTCTGCTTTAATCAGCTCGCCGCCCCATATGGTTCCGTCCGTGCCAAGGCCGGAGCCATCGAGAGCAAGGACAAGGCCTTCGCCCTGATGCTGATTTTCAAACAGCACGCTGAAAGCATGGGCAAAGTGGTGTTGCAGCTTCAGAACGGGAATGCCCTTTTCCTCTCCCAGTTCATGGGCAAACCGGGAGGAGAGATAATCCGGATGCAGGTCGCGGACAATCGCATCCGGTTTGAAGCTATAAACTTTGCACAGATGTTCCGCCAGCTCACGCATGAAATTTTCAGCGGCAGGGTGGGTGATATCTCCTATATGCTGGCTTACGAACCCGTATGTCTCCCCACGATTGGGAGGGCCTGCAGGCCGGGCAAAACAGATGGTATTTTTAAGCTCGGCCCCGACTCCCATGACGCAGCTGCGAGCAATAAGGCAGGCCTGAAAGGGCGGACGGCATATTTCAAAATCCAGCGGCTGGGGGGCGTAACCTCTGGCCCGGCGTATGAACTGGGTGGCTCCGTTATCCACGCGCAGCACTGAGTCGTCGGCGCGCACCAGAATATCGCGGTTATGCAGCAGAAACATATCGGCAACCCCCGAAAGTTCGCGCAGCGCCTGCCAGTTCCCGGCAACAATCGGCTCATCGCTGAGGTTGCCCGAGGTCATGACCAGAGCGGCAGGCATGACGGGCTCGCCGTTTCTTTCTGCATTTTCCCTTACCGCGCTGGAAAAATACTCAAGCAGCAGATAATGCAGAGGGGTGTAGGGCAGCATTATCCCCACCCGGTTCAGACCTGGAGCAACTTCATCCGGCAGAGGGCAATTTTCTCTTTTGCGGCAGAGCACAATCGGGGCCTGAGGACTGGTCAGGGCTGCGACCTCATGTTCATCCAGGCGAACTGTCTGCACAGCTGCTTCCAGATTGGCGACCATTATTGCCAGTGGTTTTGCCGGACGTTGTTTGCGTTGACGCAGGGTTGCCGCTGCCTCGGGCATCAGGGCGTTGCAGGCCAGATGAAAGCCGCCCAGCCCTTTTATTGCTGCAATTTTGCCTGAGGCCAGAGCCCGGGCCAGCACGATAAGGGCCTCATTTCCCCGGGCTATTTCTTCTCCGCTTCTGTTCAGCAGCCGGATTTCCGGCCCGCATACGGGGCAGGCATTGGGCTGGGCATGAAAACGCCGGTCTGCCGGGTCATTATATTCCGCCAGACACTCCGGGCACATGGGAAAACAAGCCATGGCTGTGCCCGGGCGGTCATAGGGCAGCGAGCTGATAATGCTGTATCTTGGGCCGCAGTTGGTGCAGTTGGTGAAAGGATAGCCGAAGCGGCGGTTATCCGGGTTGCGGATATCGCTGAGGCAGTCAGCGCAGATGGCTGTGTCGGGGCTGATTAAGACGCTGGGAGAGCCGTTGGAGCAGGAAGAAAGAATGACAAAGCCGTTTTCTTCAGGAAGCAGGGCGATCTCTTCAGAGAAAAAAGTATCGATGCGGGCAAGCGGCGGCAGCCGAGAACGCAGGCAGACCTTGAACTGCTCAAGAGCGGAGATTTTGCCCTGAACTTCAATTTCAACTCCGGAACCCGTATTACGCACATGTCCGCTCAGTCCGCATTCCCCAGCGGTTCTGAACACAAAGGGGCGAAATCCAACGCCCTGCACCTGCCCGGATACGCTGATTTTCAGACGCTGCATTGCTGAGATTTACTTTGAGGTCGGCGCTGCTGCCATAACTAGCGCTTCCCCTGAGCTTTGGCGGTCTGACGCCCTGAAGGCATTACCGGTTCCGGTTTACAGCGACAGCCGGGGGCGCAGCCGGGGTGCCCTCCCAGCGGCGGATTGTCCCAGCTGTAACGGCGGCCGTTAAGTCGGCGGCAGCGCGAGCAAACTCCGGTATCCCGGCTGGTCCGCCAGATATATTCGGCTGAACCGGCAGCCACAGCCTCGGCTTTGGCCTTTTCAAAAGCAGCGACTCCATCTTCGTAGTCATCTACATATTGAATTGCTGCTCCTGACTTAAGGCAGGAATAAAATTCCTTTTCTCTGTCCATGTCATAAAAGTAGTCGACCAGAGCTTCCCAGTCTTCGTCCACAGGCTCCGGCGGCGGGTTTTCCGCTCTCTCAATTTCTTCCTTGCTTTTTTTCCTTACATAAAAAGCAGCCACGGTAGCCGCCGCCATCAGCAAAATTGCCGCAGCTGTGCTGGCGGTGTCCGGCTCGCCGGCATTTTCCATGGCGCTCCGCCACAGCAGAATAATTGCTCCGACGCAGGCGATCATCGCTCCTACGGCTATCCGGGCGAGCTTCTTCTTTACATTTTTATCTATATTTACATTCTTCTTCATGTTCAATCCTTAAATGCTTTATGCTGCTCCGACTGTCTATTCATGGAAACTCCTGATTGAGTTTCGTCAGTTTCAATCAGGGCGCCGCTTCCCTGGGCGGCTTTAATTCTCCTCCGTCTGCGAACGGCGCCGTGCAATGGCCTCAACTTTTTTAGCCTTGAAATATAAAAATGGCAACCGGCAGTATTTGGGGAAACGACTTGAATAATTTTTTTGTATTGGTTAGAATATCTTCTTATACTTTTAATTTGGATATATCTGAGGAGTCTGAAGTATGGCTGCTGAAAAGTTGGGTGCACGGGTAAAAAAATTTCGCGAAGAGCGCGAGCTTTCTGTTGAAGAGCTGGCTGAAGCCGCAGGCGTGAGCACTGATATGGTGCTTTCGTTGGAACAGGATAATATTTACCCTTCTCTGGCCCCTTTGCAAAAAATTGCACGGGCTATGAATATCCGCCTCGGCACTTTCATGGACGATGTGGACGTCAACGACCCTCTGGTGGTGCGCCGGGCTGAACAGGAAACCGACCTGGCCATGCAGAAGAGTAAAAATAAAAAGGCTGCATTCATTTATCATTCTCTGGGCAAGGGTAAGGCCGATCGCAATATGGAGCCTTTCTACATTGAGATTTCTCCCGAGCCGGAAGAAGACCGCAATTTCTCATCTCACCAGGGGGAAGAGTTTATTGTGGTGATTAAGGGGCAGATTCTTTTGCGTTATGGGCGTAAGGAGATGATTCTCGAACCCGGCGACAGCGCCTATTACAACTCCGCAATCCCCCATTATGTGGGCGCTTACGGCGATGGCCCGGCCGAAATTTATGCTGTGATTTATTACCCCTAACTTAAGGATTTTGCGTCTGCACAGATAGCGATGCCGGCGCATCAGAGCATTTTTTACTTGGATAAACCGGAACAGAGACTTGCGATGGAAGATATTTTCGCTTTTGAATTTTCAGATAAAACACTGGGGCAGCAGCTCCGGGATATCGCCGCCCGCTTTCCCGACAATGACGCCGTGGTCTATGTTGATCGGGACTTCCGCCAGACCTGGCAGGAGTTTGACAGAAGCGTTGACGACATGGCTAAAGGCCTGATGGCGCTTGGGGTAAAAAAAGGGGAGAAGGTAGCCATCTGGGCCACTAACGTGCCCCACTGGGTGACCCTCATGTTCGCTGTGGCCAGAATAGGCGGCATTTATCTCACCATCAACACAAATTACCGCGACCACGAGCTAGATTTTGTGCTGAAGCAGTCAGACATGGAAAACCTGTTTCTGATTGACGGCTACCGCGACCATGACTATATCGACACCCTCTGCCGTCTGATTCCTGAAATCCGCACTCTGCCGCGCGGGCAGCTGCGCAGCGCCGCTTATCCGCATTTCCGGCGGGCTTTGTTTCTTGGTTCTGAGAAGCACCGCGGGTTTTATTCCATGCCTGAGCTCATCGGCATGGGCGCAGCCATGATTTCCGATGAGGAATATGCCGCCCGTCAGGCTGAGGTTGTCTGCGATGATGTGGTGATGATGCAGTATACATCCGGTACCACCGGCTTCCCTAAAGGGGTGATGCTCACTCATTCCAACCTGATCAACAACGGCAGCTCGGTTGCCAGACGACAGGCATTTACTGAAAAAGACCGTATCTGCCTGCCTGTGCCCATGTTCCACTGCTTCGGCTGCTCTCTCGGGGTAATGGCCAGCGTGATGTCAGGGGCGGCCATGGTCATTCTGGAATCGTTCAAGGCCCTGCACGTAATGGCCTCCATTGACCAGGAGAAATGCACCGCGATGTACGGGGTGCCCACGATGTATCTGAATGTGCTTGAGCATAAAATGTTCCGCCATTTCGATTATTCCACCATGCGCACTGGGATTATGGCCGGCTCCGTATGCCCTGAGCCGGTAATGCGCCGGGTGGCCGATGAAATGAACATGACCGGAATTACCAGCGTGTACGGGCTGACCGAGTCTTCTCCCGGCATGACCCAGAGCCACTGTTATGTTGATTCGCTCGACCGGCGCGTTACTACGGTAGGACGGCGTTTCCCCGGCGTTGAGGTTGAAGTTATCGACCCGGAAACCGGCGAGATCTGCCCGCGCGGGGTGCCCGGCGAAATGTGCTGCCGCGGACATAATGTAATGAAAGGATATTA
>JAFQMU010000079.1 GCA_017421085.1 Desulfovibrionaceae bacterium
AGATGAGACGGATTTATTTTCATAAAATTTCATGGCTGAAAGTATACCCGGATAAATTCTGTTGTCAACATGAACAAAGCTTATTCCAGGCGAAATTCAACCGGAAGCAGAAATTCCCCCTGCACAGCCTGCCCCCCCTGCATTGAAGGCTGAAAACGCCATTTCTGCACTGTGCTCCGTGCGCTTTCATCAAGCAGCGAATAACCGCTTGAATGTTTCACCTCGACCACAGCCGGGCTTCCGTCCGGCCTTACAACAACTCTGAGCAACACAGTGCCGCTTTGTCCCCTTTTGCGGGCCAGAGCCGGATAAGGCGGTTTAGGGTTATCGGCCAGAACCGCCGGTGAAGATGCGCCATTCCCGCTGTGGGAGGGCAAAACGACAGGCGCCCCCTGCCGCCTGCCCGGAGCGACCCCCGCATCTGCCCGCTCAGCGCCGCTCTGATTCGGTCTGCTTTCCTCAACCCTTCTTTTATCTGCGGCAGGCCTGGAAGGGTTTCGCCCTTCGCGCCTGGGGCGGACAGTATTGCTTTCCGGCAAAGTTCTTTTTCTGAGCTGATTTTCATCAAACTTTTTTTCACCGCCGGCTGAAGAAAAAACATGAGATTCAAGGCGGACATCAATCTCCCGCGCCTGAGCGTCAGCGTGAGGAGCAAGCTCAACATCAAAAGGCGTAAGCCGGAAGAAAAGCAGGTGCATCCCCACTGCCAGTAAAATGCAAACCGGGTATACGTTGTTTTTTTTCAGCCAGGCTGAGTTGGAGCTCCTGCGCATGTCCATCCTTTTCTTGCCGGGAACAAGAGACATCTTTCCGTTTATCGCCTGCCGGGCTCAGGCTCTCCATGCTTTCCGCATAAATCCGGACAGCTCCGCGAAAAACGGCCCGATATCCAGACCATACCCTGCTTATTCATCAAAACTCGCAAACCGCCTGACCCTAAAGCCCCAAACCAAACAATCTGCCTTTATTGCGAAATCTCTCTGTTTGATTTTTCATCGGCAGGTGCAGCCGCCCCTGAGCCTGGCTGAATGCCGGAGCTGCCGGAAGCGGCAGGAGCCGCCTGCAGGGCTATATCGCTTACTCCGGCCTGTTCGAGCAAATCAAGAGCGCGATAAAGCGTCTGATAATCCAGCCGGGCATCGGCAAATACCCTGACTGTGAGCGAAGGCCCGCTTTCAGCCATTAAACCCTGCAAAATTTGCGGCAGCTCATCGGCGCTTACCGGACGCTTGTCAAGAAACATGGCTCCGTCGGAGCTGAGGTAAAGACCCGGCCCCTCAGTGCGCACAGGAGCAGCAACGGACGATTCCGGCAGATTCAGTTTTCTTCCCCTGTCCGGGGTCATGGTGAGCATGGCATAAATAAAAAGCACCAGAACCAGAAAAATGATATCCAGAAGCGGGGTCATTTCCACTCTGACCCGCTGACGATGCCGGGGCAGTTTCATTATTTGCCTTTCTCCAATCTGTCCTGAAGCATTTCCAGCCGGGCGGCATAGCTCTCCAGAACATCCTGAGCGGATTCGATGCGCGCGTTAAAGTAGTTGAAGGGGAACAGGGCGCAAAGAGAGATAATCAGCCCGGCGGCAGTGGTAATCAGAGCCTGGGCAACTCCCCCGATTACTGCGCGCGGGTCATCCACCCCGGCCTGAGCCAGCATGTCAAAAGAACTGATAATACCGATAACTGTTCCCAGAATGCCCAGCATGGGAGCAGCGGTTATCATTGTATCAAGAACGCCCATGCCGCGCCGCATCTTCTGCACTGCCTCAAACGCCTCCGCCTCCATGGCTTTGCTCATGGAAAAACGCCGATGGGCAAGCCCGCATAAAAGCATTTTCAGGGCTGCCCCGTAAGAGCTTTTATAGGAAAGGCTGTCGGTTTCCTGCCACTGATCACCCCTGGTTCTGAAGTCTTCCAGAAGATTTTCGATAACCTCACGCTCGCTTTCCGAATTAAACCCGCGCCAGAACCAGATTCGTTCAAAGATTACGGCAAAAACCACAATTGAGCAGAGAAGCAGAGGCCACATCACCGGCCCCCCTGCCAGAAAGATATCCCACATAGACTTTCCCCGATTTCATTCAGTCTTTTCCCGTCTGTATGCTACGCAGCAGGGGCCTTTGCGTTTGTGCCGCCTCCCCTGACATAAGCTGACCTTTGCTCACGGGCGCGGAGAGGACGTTTTATTCAACCTTTGTTTAAGCCCATAAACCAGAGCGTTCAGCGCCATACGCAACGCGGGCTCCATATCGGGAGCTTCCAGCAGGTCTTCCGTCTTGCTGAGCGGAAACCCGGCCAGCCTTGAGGCTGTATGCAGGCACCAGTCGGAAAAGGCCCTGTCGCTATCTCCGCTCAATCCCCTTGAGGCGGCATCGCTGCAGGCCAGAGCGGCTCCCATAAACTCTTTATAATAAGGCTCTCTCAGCACATTTACAAGCTCAACCGCAAGCTGCTGCCTCAGGGGGGCATTCTGAATCCGGGCAGAACTCAACACCAGCTTGCAGACGTCCACCTGCCGTTCCGCCAGCCGGGCAAGCATATCGCGCCCGGCGAACAGTTCGTTCTGCCTGCCAACAGCTTCAAGCACCGCCTGATATACCGCCCTGCCGGCAAGTTCGCCCAGGCGGGTGTGAGGCCCTGCCATAGAGGCGGCGGGCCCCTCTCCCCCGATCACGATAAGATTATCCGTTCCGGTGCCGGTAGCAGGTTTCCCGCTGAAGCTGCTGCGTATGTCCAGGTCTTCCAACGCAGCGGTTTTGGCCTCCGTAGCCACAATTATCAGCTGACACATTGCCGCGGGAGTAAGCCGGCGTGAGCTCAGAATAATCAGGTTTATCGTGCCCGGCTCCCAGAATGCGCCGGGGTCATGCCCTGCCCGCACGGCATTGGATTTTACCCCGGCCGTGGCGAACGCCCCCAGGGTCAGCTCCTCACCGTCTTTCGAATCCTCAAGCTCAACGTAGGCATATTTACTCACATCCGCCCCGGTGAACAGAAGAACTCCTCTGTCAGCGCCGATGCCCAGCATGCGCAGGCAGTTTTCACTCATCCCCTCAAGCCCGAGCGCATGCGCGGTTGCCCAGCTGTCCGGGTGATTATAGTGGTTGCCCGCAGCCTGAATCCCGTTCCGCCAGCCATGCAGAGTGCTGAGCAGTTGCTGAGGGCGACTGAATCGCAGCAACAGGGTTCCGGCAGGCCGGCCGAACTGAATTTCTTCAGTCAGGCAGGCGGACTGCACATAAGGAAAGTTCAGATGCACCGGCGCTGCGTTGAGCAAACGGTTGTTTTCGTCTGTAAGCGCCCCGGATGCAGGCAAAATTTTCTCCTTACCGTCTACCGGTAACGGTTCGGCAGGGAAGCCGGCAGTTTCCGGGCAGGCGCACCCCCCCAGCAGAATCAACAGCAGGCCCGGAATCAGAATACCCGGCCCCGTCCGCAGGTTAAAGAAACTGCTCATCGCTTAAAACTCATATTCCATGCCAAGGTAAAACGAACGCCCCGGCATGGGGTAGGCAAAAATTGTCTGGTAGTCCTCGTCAAACATATTTCTGATTTCCCCTTTCAATTTGAGGGTTCCGGCATTTTCAAAGCTGTATATGCTTTTGCTGACAAACAGGTCAACAACGGTGCTTGGGCCAACGCTTACCGGGCCGCCGTCCATCCAGGCCCCGGCGGCAGTTCCGAAATCAGTCTGTTTTTGTCTGCCGTAATAAGTAAAGCGCAAATCGGCTGTCATACCCCAGTCGGGATGCTCAAAGCCAAGCCCGTAGGCAATATCGTGACGGCTCACATTTTCCAGATGCGAGCCGTTTTCATCTTCATACTTGAACAGAGTGGTCATATTCAAATATGGGCGCAGCATAAACGGCCAGTCGAACAGCTCGCCAAGGTCATAGTCCGCCTGCACTTCCAGGCCCTGAAAACGGCTTTTACCGTCCAGATTGCAGTATTGGCTGTCCCAACCTACCTGCCTGGTCACAATTTTATTCTCATAATCGGTGCGGAACCAGGTCACACCCAGATTCAGGCTGTTTTTATGAATTGCAAAACCGACATCCCAGCTCTTGCCTTCTTCCGGTTTGAGATCGGGGTTGCCCAGGTAGTTGCGCCAGCCCCCGTCAAACCCCAGCATCTCCTGCCCCTGCGGCACCCGGTAGGCTTCGCCATAGTTGGCGCGCAGGGTCAGCCAGTCAAGCGGGTTTACGGCAAGGCCGACACTGGGAGTGGTATGATTCAGGTCGGCATTTCTGCCTTCATAGCGCAAATCGTAATTATCGTAGCGCACGCCCCCTGACAGAACCAGCAGATCATCCGAAAAAGCCAGCTTGGCCAGCAGAAATGAACCGGCGTTATAATATTTGTTTCTCTGATGGGCGCTGACAACGTCAGTATCGTAGTAAAGGTAATCCACCCCGCCGGTAAGGGTGAGAAACGCCTTATTCCAGCTTAACTGCCCCTGCAGGCCCTGATAGCTGGTTTCCGACTCATAGCGTCCCATACCGAATGGATTGGGATCTTCGCTCAGATAGCTGTCTTTTCCGTTGAAGTAACGCGCCCTCCACTCCAGCCCCCAGTCGGCCCAGCCGCCGTCGTACACAAAATCCAGCGAATGGTTGCTGCGGTCGCTGTAAGAAAGGAAGTCATTCTGCCTGAGCTCATTGGGAGAACCGGCCCCGTCATTTCTCACTCCCAGCATGGTCAGGCCCAGACGATTTTCTTCATTGAAGCTGTATCCCAGATTCAGCGAATAGCCCAGCCGGTAATCGTTGCCGGTATTGTGATATGTGTGTCCTCCTCCGGTTTTATAGTCATGGGCGGTCAGCCAGGACACGCCGCCGGAAAAATCAATACCGCCACCCTGAGCGGCAAGCTCCGCCTGGGTCTTATAAGTATCATAG
The DNA here is from genome assembly GCA_017421085.1 of Desulfovibrionaceae bacterium. Lineage (GTDB taxonomy): Bacteria > Desulfobacterota > Desulfovibrionia > Desulfovibrionales > Desulfovibrionaceae > RGIG1962. The sequence goes on from JAFQMU010000079.1 coordinate 4,901, forward strand.
CTGCCGCCTCCGGCTTCCAGCCTGCCGGCATATTTTTTCGGCTCCCCGGCCTCATCGGCGCCGGGGCCGCGCCGGGTAATCACGTTAATAACCCCTCCGATGGCCGAGCTGCCATACTGAACTGAGCCCGGCCCGCGGATGATTTCAATCCGCTCGACATTGACCATGGGAAGCATTGCCAGATTGTCGGAGCCGATTCTCCGCCCGTCCACCAGCATCAGCACGGCCCCCTGCAAATCGCTGCCCATTGCCGAAGAGCGCACGCCCCGGATGGCTACCTGCCCCAGGCCCTCGTTGCCGGAATAGGAATTAACCTGAATGCCGTAATTGCGCAGAATGCCCCCCAGGTTGTCATACTGACTTTTTGCTATTTCCTCGTGCGGAATTACCGTAACAGAACTGGTAACAGAACGGGGCGATTCCGCTATGCGCCCTGCGGTAACAATCACTCTGTCCAGAGTCCGGCTGTCCTGGGCCCATGCAGTTGCTGAAAGGCTGCATAACGGCATTGAAAAAAGCAAAGCAAACAAAATCTTTTTCATAACCTCATCCTGTTTAAAGATATTTGCAAACAAATCCGGCTGAGCCGTCAGTTGAACGAAAGCAGCTCAGAAAAACTCCCCTCTTCTGCTTCCCCGGAACAAAACCCACAGAAAAAAAGGAGCTCCGCTGAGGGCAGTCATAATTCCGATAGGCAGCTCGGCCGGGGCCAGAAGCCCCCGGGCCGCCAGATCGCACAAAGCAAGAAAGCAGCCGCCCACCCAGAAGGCAGCGGGCAGCAGAACGCGATGCGAAGCCCCGCTTCCAAGCAGGAGCCGGCAGAAATGCGGCACCATCATTCCCACAAACCCGATCGGGCCGGTTACAGATACAATTGCCCCAACCAGCAGCGAGCTGATGACAAACAAATGCAGCTTTGCCCGGCGCACCTCAAGCCCCCGGCTGGCTGCCAGCTCTTCTCCGGCCAGAAGCAAATCAAGTTCAGGGGTCATGCGCCGCAAAAACAGGCCGCACCCGAGCACCGCAAAGGTCAGCTCAGGCAGGCGCAGCAGGTCGAGCCCCGCCAGCGACCCCATCAACCAGTGCATAATCCGAAGGGAATCGTAAAATGCGCTGAGATATTGAATAAACATGACCAGACTGGAAAAGAAAAAATTGATGATCACCCCGGCCAGCAGCATGACTGAAGCGGAAAATCCGCCCCGGGCCCGGGTAATCAGATAAACCAGAAGCATGGAGAAAAGGGCGCCGGCAAAGGCCGAACCCATGCCCCCCAGGCCTGCCCAAAGCCCTCCGGCAGCCGCCCCGCCGCCCAGCCCTCCCAGCCCGAAAAAGCAGGCGGCTCCCAGTGAGGCCCCGCTGGAAACTCCCAGAGTAAACGGACTGGCCAGCACGTTTCTGAACATGCCCTGAAACACCAGACCGGCCATGCTCAGGCCGGCTCCAGCCAGAAACGCCGCCCAGACTCTGGGCAGCCGGGCTCTCCAGAAGACCTCTGCATCCGGGCTGCCCCATTCCAAAAGCGCTGAAGGCTGAATAAAATTCATGCCCCCAAAAGCGGAAAGACAGGTCAGCAGTAAGCAGGCAGCGGCCAGGGCAGGTAAGCGCTTTTGCGACATAAGTTTCCTTTATCCGAGCACTGCCGGGCAGCCGTACAGGGGGTGCTCAAAAATGGTAAATTTGTGTTGAAAGGCCTGCTCAAGAATTTTTCCGTCAAGCAGCCCGGCCGCCGCACCGAAATAAAGCTGCCTTCCTTCTCCCAAAACCAGCACCTTTTTACTGTTCAATGCCAGATTGATATCGTGAGTAACGCAGACCAGAGTCAGCCCTTCATCCTGATTCAGTTGGGCAAGCAGACGGTTAAGGCCGCTCACATGGCGGGGGTCAAGGAAAGCGGCGGGTTCATCCAGCAGCATCACTTCCGCCTCCTGGGCCACCGCTGCCGCCACATAGGCCCGCTGTCGCTCCCCGCCCGAAAGCTCCCGCAAGGGGCGTTGGGCCATACTCTCCATCCCGGTAAGCTGCAACGCCCTGTCAATGGCGGCCCTGTCAGCGGAAGAAATTGAAAAACGCCCCCCTGACCGGACTGAAAATCGCGAAAGCTCTGCAAAAGCCAGCACGCTGAAAGGGGGAATCCAGCCCGTGGCCTGCGGCACGTAGGAAAACAGCCGGGCAAGTTCAGGCTGGCTCAGGCTGTTCAGATTTTTTCCCCTGAGCAAAACCTCTCCGGCAGCTTTGCCGTTTTCATGCAGCCGGAAAAGCGCCTTGAGCAGAGTGGACTTCCCTGCTCCATTGGGGCCGATGACATGCAGAAAGTCTCCTTTCTCAAGCTCAAAGTTCAGCCCCTGAAACACCTGCTTTTCAGCGAAGCAAAAGCTGAAATCATGCACATAAACAAGCGGAAGGCTCATTTATTTTTCTCCCTTACGGTTGGTTCGGGAACAGGGTGTTTTACCCTGCATTCTTCGGTTGCGCCTGCGTTCAGCGCCGCACCGCCCCAGAAACCGCCCGGCGCTCCGCCTGCCGGGAGGAATGATTCCCGACAGGAGCTGCCTGCTCCCGGGTGCAGGGCGGCAGACAGGACATCAAGGGTATGAATAAATCTCGGTCCGGGCACAGTATGCATTTCATCATTCAAAATCAGCACCCTGCCGTTTTTAACCGCATCAACAGAGCCAAGGGCCTGCCAGCTGCGCTCCACATCCTGAATCTCAGCAGGCTCCAGACTGCCCGGAAGCACATCAATAATAACCTGCGGGTTTAAAAAAATTACGGCTTCACGCGACAGGCGGGGATAGGGCAGACTCCCTTCATAAACATTGCGTCCACCTGCCAGCCTGATGAGCTCATCGTAAAAACCATCGCGTCCAATCGCAGCAATTTCGTTTATCTGACCCAATCCATAATGGGTGCGCATCACTGAAAAAAGTACCCCCGGACGCTGCCGACCGCTTGATTTCATCCGGGCTGACTCCAGTTTGTTTCTGATTTCACCAAGCAGATTTTCCGCCTGGCGGGGGTCGTCTGCCAGCCTCCCCAGTCTTTCTATTCCGCTGAGCAGGCCGTCAAGGCTGCGCACCTCCAGCGGAAGAACCGGAATGCCCAATCCTTCTATCTGGATTTTGTTCCAGACCTTGTCGGCAGGCAGAACCGCCATATCGGGGCGGACGCGCAACAGGGCTTCAGGATTCAGCTCACTGAACCCGGCCACCTCAGGAATGGAAAGGGCCTGAGGCGGATAGGCGCAGAAATGAGTTACTCCCACCAGATGCTGACCCAGGCCCACCGCGAACAGGATTTCAGTAATGCTGGGCGCAAGAGAAACAATGCGCAGCCCGGCAGCAGGCGCCGCCTGATTTCTCAAACTCGGGGCAACAGCCGCTGAAGGGGGCTTTGAATTCACCCCCCTGCTGCCGGTCAGCTGTTCAAGCCCCAGACGCGCAGCAAGACAACCGAGAAAAAGAATAAACAAAAGCGTATAAAATGCCGGGACGCGCATCGCTCACACCTGTTTTGACTTATGGCATTCTGTCTGCCTTGACACAGCACAACCTGTTGATGCCGCTGCATATCCTAAGTCGCAGATAAGGGAACACATCCCTTTCAATGCGAAATGCCTTGACGAAAAATGATTTGACGATTGCCGGAGAAAGCTGGCTGAACAAAAAAAGCGGACTGATGCAATACATCAGTCCGCAATCCGTTTTAATTGCAGAGCCGGATTCCCAAAGCCAACCTCGAGCCGGAAATCGAAAATCAAGGCAGGTCTTCTGGCTTCCGGATCCTCAACTTTCGGCGCGCATCATTAACGCGCCGCGAATTCTTCAATTCACCAGACCTTCCCGCACTCATGCAGTGGCGGCCGCTTTTTCAGGCCAGCTGGCAAGTTTCCCCGGTTACAGCGGCGGGTCCGCAACGGTTTTGCACCGTTTTCCCTTTTAAAGCCCGGCGGGCTACCTTGGGGGAAACTATATTAGAGGCTTTCCGGCAAGTCAATGTAAAATTTGCCGATGCAGCAGGCCTGATATGAACAGAATTGGTGAAAATGCCAGCTCAATTCAGGATGTTAACCTTACATACTGCTGTAATGAAGCAAACTTATTCCGCCGATGAGGGTAAAAATTCCCACCCAGCCTACAGGACGTATTTTCTGACCGAACAAGGCCCACCCGGCAAGTGAAGTGCCCAGAATGCCGAAAGCCCCCCACAAAGCATAGGCCACAGCCAAGTCCATTACGGTCACGGCATAGGCCAGACAGGAGAAAGCCAGCAGAATCATCATAATAGCGCTTAGCCCATAGCCTATATGCTTGAACCCCTTTGATTTAGCCAGAAAAAGGTTGGCAATGACATCAAGTATGGCGGCAACAACCAGCGCCCCCAGATAAGGCAGCAGTTCAATTATATTCATTATATCTCTCCTTTGCCCTGGGTAAGTTCACTGACTTTGACTGCGGGCTTTTCCCCGGGAGCAGGCACATGCCCTTCATCGGTGCCCCTGTTTACCATATATGTGCCCGAAAGCAGCATACAGATAGCCAGAAGTTTCAACAGGTTAATCTGCTCTCCCAGCAGAAGCGCCGACACCAGGGTAATCAGAGCCAGCCCCAACCCCTCCCAGCAGGCAAAGGCCACGCCCACGGGCAGCCTGAGCACAGCCTTCGACAAAGTAAAATAAGCCAGCGAGAGCATTATGAACATCAGGCCCATACCCAGCACAGGCCAGCTTTCCTGCGAGGCTTTCATAATGCTGGTGCCGGTCACTTCAAAGCCGATGGACATGAACAGAAACACCCAATAAATATTATTCGATTTCATAAAAATTCCTTAAATTTTGCAATAGAAAAAGAACAGTCGATGCCTGCCTGTAAAATGCGGTAAGCAAGACCAAAAATATGACGAAAACTGTTTTTTGGTAAGAAAGCTAGATGTGGCCGCGAAAAACGTATTCTTCGCAGAAAAAGTCCTGCTGCAAGGCAGGGATATGGAAGAAAATCAGCAACATAATGGAAGCAGCATACCAGAAAATCCGGGCAGGTCAAGTTCTGAATAAAATCTTTAACAAAATAAGATGGTTATGCGCAACCCTCAGCAGATACGGTAATTAACGCATGCAACCGCCGGCGCCGCTGCTTAAGCTCAGATTTTTTATTTGCAGGCAAGTCCGGGAGCTGTGCGCTGGCATTATTAAAGCGCCCTGTACGCATGGCAGGGGATTTGGCATGTCGGCGCTGATGCAAGGCAAATGCCGCTCAAGCGGGCAAACCATTCCCGACACCGCCTCAACACCCCGCCCTGCATCAGGCTGGGCGGTTAATAAAGAAGTATTCAACCGCCCGCCGTTCACAGTGAGCTATTCTACATTAATAAAAACAGTCTTTGTTTCCACATATTGCAAATGCGACTCCCGGCCTTTGTCTTTGCCGCCAAATCCAGACTGTTTATAGCCGCCGAACGGAGTGCTGTTATCACCCTCGCTATACATGTTTACTGACACTGTGCCTGCGCGCAGGGCACGGGCGCAACGATGCGCCTTCGCCAGATTATTGGTAAACAGAGTGGCATGCAGCCCATAGCTGGTGTCATTGGCTATGGCCAGGGCTTCCTCATTGTCGGATGCCGTCATGATTGAAACCACAGGCCCGAATATTTCTTCACGGGCAATCGTGTGCTCAGGGGTTACCCCGCTGAAAACGGTCGGGGCGATAAAAAGCCCCTCACCGATTTGCAGAGGATGCCCCCCCATGAGCAGCTCCGCCCCTTCCGCCTTGCCCTTTTCAATATAGGACAGCACGGTATCATACTACGCTGCCTATTTTAAGCACATTACCACTGCGAAGCTCTGCACCTATTATAAAGGATATATCATTATCAACCATGGCACCGCCGGCCGGGTAAAGATATGCACCGACTACACGTACGCTGTCATCAACGGTACTTTCGAGTTCAAGTATTGTAACATTGCCGTTGAAGGCGATATGGGTCAGAAGCTTTCCTTTTCCTTCAGCTATCGCGGTTACGCTCTTTCCGTCATCATTGAGCTTTAAGACATCTGTGCTGTCCTCTGCCACGCTGTACCAGATATATGCATCACTTAGAT
>JAFQMU010000080.1 GCA_017421085.1 Desulfovibrionaceae bacterium
GCTGATTATTCCATACTCCATGCCGCCTCGGCCCGGGTCTCCTGCTCTGCCAGAAAAGCAGCCTGAGCAGGGTTGAGTGGGGAGGCATGCGTGTTGTCTTCATAGCTTAACTGCGGCTGCATCTTGTCTGCCAAAAATTCCATACCTGCTTCGTTGTCGGCCCAGGCGCCGGATACAAGGGCATCGGGCAGGGGAATTCCATATGAAATCACAATCAGTTTGCCTGGTATATCTTCAGCCGGCAGCTCCGCAACTGGGGAAATACGGCTGCCCGGCTCCGAACAGGGCATGAAAATATATTCCGAGCGCAGCAGATTGATGCAGCAGGGGGTTTTGTTTCCGGTTATTCTTATCCAGCGCGGCCCGGGCCTTTGAGCAATGATGAATTCCCATTCATTGGGCGGGGAGGTCACGGCCTCGCGCACCGCCTGTGAGCTGGAGTTAAAAACCGCCACAGTCAGAAAAGAACCGTTGGGCCCGGCATAAATCTGCCGCTTCAGCTTTTCGCTGAGAGAAGGAATGATTTCCGCTCCCGCGTATCTGTAGTCGGGGTTTATTTTAAGCACAGGCCCGCCTGACACGGCAATATTGTTGTTGCTGACCGTGTAAGGTTGAATTTGTTCGCTCACATCAATATTGGACGCGCATCCGCCCAGAAGCAGCAGAGCAAACACAGCCAGAATTTTTTGCATTTGTGTGAACATTTTTTCTCCGTGTTTTCAGCGTTGTTATCTCAGGGCAGATTAATGCCGGCAGTGGGGCTATTCTCCGGGGTTGAACCATGGCTCAATATGAATAATCACGTGGCTGATTTCCGGGCCCAGGGCATGCAGGGCATCTTCCACCCTGTGGGCGATGGTATGCCCCTGCTCAACGGTAATATCGGCATCTACCATAATATGCATACTTACATCAACGCCCTGACCCAAAAAGCGGGTGCGCATGGCATGAACATCGCGTACGCCGTTTATGCGCATGGCCGCTCCATATATCCTGGCCCTGGTGTCACGCCCGGCGCTGCAATCAATCAGCGCATTGATTGCAGGCAGAGAAATTTTCCAGGCTGCCCATGCAATAAAAACGGCAATGACTATCGCCCCTACAAGGTCGGCGATTTTCAGCTGGGGGCTGTACATGGCAAGCCCCGCCGCCGCAACCGCCGGGATGGAGCTGAGCGCATCGCTGCGGTGGTGCCAGGCGTTGGCGAATAAGGCCGGTGAGTTGTATTTCCTCCCCTGCCGCCTTGTCCAGTGATACAACGCCTCTTTTACGGCAATAGAAGCAAACGCGGCAATTACTGCAATTTTTTCGGTTGGGGCAGCCCGGTCATGCACATAATTGCTGATTCCTCCCCAGACCAGGCCGCCGGCCGTGAATATGAGCACTGCGGCAATAATAAGTGAAACCAGATATTCTATGCGGGCATGGCCGTAAGGATGGGATTCGTCAGGGGCGGCTGTCCAGAAGCGCACCCCCACCAGCAGGGCAATATCGGTAAGCAGGTCGGAAATGCTGTGAAAGCCGTCGGCCAGCACCGCGTAGCTGTTTCCCAAAATCCCGGCTGCAATCTTAAAAATGGAAAGAATTACGTTTACTGCCAGCCCAATCAGGGTAACAAAGGTTACGCCTCTGATTTGAGTTTCCCGGTTAAAAGGAGAAGGGCTGGAGGAGATTTTCAAGTGCATCGGGTCAGCCTCACACAATATGCAGATAGGCGCTGAGCGGAGTGATGTTTAAAAGCTGGCTGTCAATGTAGTTTGAGGCATATTCGGCATATGTCTTTTGTTTGCCGAAAACATTGTAGCGGGTGTTTTCGTCAGCGAACTTCAAATTGTGAAATCTCGCTACCTGGGGGTGTATGGGAAGGCAGAACTCGGGGTAAAGATTGGGAAGTATGTCTGCAAGATTGGAAGGAATATCCAGCTCAAGCGTCCTGAACACCGCCTCGGCCACCCGGGCCAGCAGCTCCATGCCGGGGTGGTTGATGGTCAGAAACAAAGCCCGGCTGCGGTAATTTTCAGATATCCAGTCCACTGTTTGTACAATATTGCCATCTTCTTTTTTTCTTTCCGTCTGCAATGACTCCTCAAACATTGCCCGCAGATCGTATTTCTTTTCCAAATCCCAGTGCAGGCAGATATGCATGATTTCAGACTTATTCAGCTTCATGGATATCAGTTCATCAATAAAAGAGTCGCCAAACTCCGAAGGGCTGCGGCTTGTCCAGAACGGCCAGTATCCCTTGAAAAGCATGTTGGGGATTTTTATTGCCCTGGCCCCGGGAGCAAGCCGGGCCAGAAGGTTTGCCGAGGCAAGCTCCTCCCATTTGGCCCCCAGATGCTGATAAAAGAAAAATGAGCAGGCGGTCAGCTCTTCATCCGGCAGCGGTTCGCGTAAAAAATTAGTATAGCGCCTGAGCTCATAACGCTGCCTGAACTGATTATTCAGACAAAGCAACCTGACCAGACCGTCAATCTGGCAATTGGCATGAAAGATACACAGTTCTCTGGGCATAATCTTCTTAAATGTAATCCGGTCTGTGAAAAGCCGCTTTACAAAATCATCAAGATGCTTTACAAACCTGACGTTTTATGCAAAGTAATACAAAACAAACTTTGTTGAAGCCATGCTGACCAGAAAAAAACATTTTTACCACAGCCTCACTCAGGGCTTTTGTCTTGTCGGGTAGCTCTGTTGTTTTCAAAATCCGGTATTCCCGGATTTTTTTTTGCCGCGCTTCAGCATCGGAGCTCTATGGGGCAAACGGCAAAGATATATAAGTTTAATAACTTTTAAAATAAAAGTAAAATCATACATTAACCAAAACCGCGCAGGGTCATGTGCGCCCGGCCCTGCCAGCACGAGGAAGCCATGCAGCAGGAAAACCATTTTGAATGGAAACATAAGGACTTGCTTGATGTGGATACTCTGTCGGTTGAAGACGTGATGCATGTTTTCAAAACCGCAGATCAGTTCCATGAAATCAACAGCCGCCCGGTAAAGAAAATCCCCACATTGAAGGGACGCAGCGTCATTCTCTTTTTCTCCGAGCCGAGCACCCGCACAAAGACGTCTTTTGATATGGCGGGCAAACGACTTTCCGCCGACACCTTCAGTCTGGCCAAGAGCGGCTCTGCCCTGCAAAAAGGGGAAAGCCTCAAAGATACCGCTCTGACCCTGCAGGCCATGAACCCGGATATTATTGTGCTGCGTCATTCAAGCTCCGGCGCTGCGCAATTTCTGGCCGATCGGCTTCCCTGCTCCATCATTAACGGCGGGGACGGCTGGCACGCCCATCCCACTCAGGCGCTTTTGGACAGCTTTACCCTGCGTCAGCGTTGGGGAGACGATTTTTATGGCAAGGAAGTTTTGATTCTGGGCGATATCGCCCATTCCAGAGTGGTGCGCTCCAATGTGCAGCTGCTCACCAAACTTGGGGTCAGAGTGCGTTTGTGCGCACCCCGTACCCTGCTGCCCCGCGGGGTGGAACATTGGAATGCAAAGGTGTTTACAAGACTGGAATACGCCATCGAAGGCGTTGACGCAGTAATGTGCCTGCGCCTGCAACTCGAGCGCCAGCAGGCAGGCCTGCTGCCTTCTCTGGAAGAATATTCGCGCACCCACTGTCTGACTGCGCAGCACCTCGAACTGGCTCAGCCGAATGCTCTGGTAATGCACCCCGGCCCCATGAACCGCGGCCTTGAAATTTCGTCTGAGCTGGCAGATGCCCCCAACAGCGTAATTCTCGATCAGGTGGCGTCGGGGGTTGCCGTTCGCATGGCGCTTCTTTTCCTGTTTGCAACTCGTAACGATCGCCAGGCCGATCATGGAGACGCATAATGAATTCATTTATTCTGAAAAATGCCCGGCTGGGCAGCCGGGAGCTGAACATTCTGGTTCTGGAAGGCAAAATTGCCCATGTTTACCCCGCCTCGGAAGGGAGCGACCTGCCTGGTGAAATCCCCGCAGAGATTCGGGAAGGGATGCCGTTTGAAATTCCGTCTGCCGATGAACTGGCCAAATTGCCTGTGGAAGATGCGGGCGGTCTCAAGGCCATGCCCAGCCTCATTGATGCGCATGTTCACCTGCGCGAACCGGGGCAGGAATGGAAAGAAACTATCGCCACCGGCCTCAAGGCCGCTGCTCACGGCGGTTTTGGGGCTGTGATGTGCATGGCCAACACCAATCCGGTAAACGATAACGCATCAGTAACCCGGCTTATGCTTGAGCAGGCCAGAATGCATTTTCCCCATGGTCCGCGTCTTTATCCGGTAGGGGCGCTTACCAAGAACCTTGAGGGTAAAGAACTTGCTCCTATGGCTGAACTTGCTGCTGCCGGGTGCATCGCTTTTTCAAACGACGGACGTCCGGTAAGCAATACGGAAATTATGCGGCGGGCGATGGAATATGCCAATGATCAGGACTGCATTGTGCTTGATCACTGTGAAGATGAGTATCTGGCGAACAAAGCCCAGATGAATGAATCTGTGCTTTCAGGCAAACTTGGCCTTAAAGGGCAGCCCGCCATTGGCGAAACCATTCAGGTAACCAGAGATATTCTGCTTGCTGAATACCTGAAAGTGCCTGTGCATATTCAGCATGTGTCCCACCGCCGTTCCATTGATGCCATCGCCAATGCCAAGCAGCTTCATGTGCCGGTAACCTGTGAAACCTGCCCGCATTATCTCTTCCTTTCCGAGGAAGCGGTGCGCGGCTACGACACCGCTGCCAAGGTCAATCCGCCCCTGCGCGGTCAGGAGGATGTGGAATCGCTGCGCAACGCCCTCACTTCCGGAGCTATTGATATTCTGGTTACCGACCATGCCCCGCATTCAGCGCAGGAAAAAGAGGTTGAGTTTGACCAGGCCCCCAACGGCATTTCCGGTCTGGACTCCGCCCTTTCGCTATCGTGGGAGCTAGTGCGCCAGGGAGTGATGACCGAAATCGATATGCTTAAGCTCTGGTGCTATAATCCGGGCCGTATTTTCAACATCCCGGTCAATACTTTCCGCTGCGGCGACCCGGCCGACTTCTTCCTGTTTGACCCGGAAGAACGCTGGAAGCTCACTCCGGAAACCATGCATTCCAAGGGCAAGAACTCTCCCTTTATCGGACGACAGATGATTGGTAAAGTGAAAGCCCATTGGATTGGCGGGTACCGGGTGGTTTAAAAAATAATCTCAGAGTGAAAACTATAGAAGGGGGCGCATTCAGCGCCCCTTTTCATTAATGGCGTTATATTTGAGTTTTGTGCCTGGAGCTGTTTTATCGCTAAACGCAGCCTTGAGTCGCCTTGTGGGGCCATGTAATAAAGAGCTGTAATTTTGGCTGCCCGCGCATCATTTCCAACAATCAGAAGGCATTGCTGCGGGCCAGCACTTCCGGACGGAAGAAATTGAATTCAACCCGCCGGTTCAAAGCCCTGTCTTCCGGGGTGGCGTTGCTGACCAGGGGGCGGGTGTCGCCATAGGCCACAACTCTCAGCTTCTGGGGAGAAATTTTTCCACGTTTGACCAGATACTCGACACATGAACTGGCCCGGGCCGAGGAAAGTTCCCAGTTGGATGGATAAGCAGGCTGCCCGGTTTCCGTAGGGTCGGCATGGCCTCTCACAACCACAAACACATTATACTTCAAAATCAGAGCGACAACTGAATCCAGCAGCTTTTTCCCTTGAGGGCTCAGGGTTGAGGAGTTGGGCTCAAACATTGCGTCTGAACTTACATGCATAAGGGTGCCGAGTTCGTCAGATGCTACCCCGCTTTGGTTTTCAGGGAGGGGATCGGCCATCAGAATCCGCTTCAGCTCCTTGTTCAGCACAAACTGGGTTTGCTGGGCTTCGGTTATTTCCAGCTCGGCATCTTTTGCATTCTGGCCGAGATTCTGAACCGGGCTGCCTCCTTCTTTCAGGTTGGGGCCGCTGGCCTGATGTTCCCAATATTCAGGGGTAAAATATTCGGCGAGCACGACTTTGGTTTCTTCCGGGGCCATATTCAGAATCCACATCAGCAGGAAAAAGGCCATGAGCGCAGTTACAAAATCCGCGTAAGCAACTTTCCATGAACCGCCGCCAGCCATAATTTCCTCTGAGTGTTCCAAGCATACCGGATAATACCCGATATGCAGTCAGTTTCTGTTAGTTGTTTATTTACAGTCAAACGCCAAAAGCCGATAAATGGCATCAACTTAGTCGATTTTTCCGCCGGCAAATTATCTCTGTTTCTGTTCAGCACGGCATCTGCGGGTTTTCATGCAGTCCGTGGCAGTCTGCATCGAACATGCCTTTAATACGGCACTGCGGTGCCCGATACTTCCGGCCTGTGGAAGAAAAATTCAACCCGTCTGTTCTTGGCCGCTTCCTCTGGTGTATTGCCGGGGACAAGGGGGCGTATGTCGCCGTAACCTACCGCTTTAATTAAAGAAGGCCTGACCCCCGCCGAAGAAACGAGGTAACGGGCGCAGGCCGTAGCCCTGGCAGTTGACAGCTCCCATTTGCCCGGGTACTGGTCGTTGCCTTTTTCCTGGTAATCGGCATGGCCTCTTACGACCACAAACATGTTGTATTCACCAAGGATATCGGCGACCTCATCCAGCACCTTCTCCCCTTCAGGAAGCAGCTCCGCCGAGTTGGGATGAAACATGGCGTCTGCGTTTACCTGGAGCAGAATTCCGTCTTTATCAGTAGACACCCCCCGCGCCTCAGGCGGGATATGCTGGGCGCTGAGCGTTTCTCTGAGCTTCTGAGCTACAGCCAGATAAGTGCGGTCAGCGGGGGTAAGGGCTTCAAGGTCACGCGTTTTGCCAGTTCTTCCACTGATGTTGCCGCTGCGGGAGCCCTGCCCGCCAGCGGAAACATTTTCCCAGTATTCCGGGGTAAAAAACTCCGCCAGCACGGCCTTGGTTTCATCCGAAGCCATGTTGATAATCCACATCAGCAGGAAAAATGCCATGAGTGCAGTTACAAAGTCTGCATAGGCAACTTTCCATGAACCACCCATGATTTTTCCTCAGCGCTTTTAAGGGGCCTAACCGCGCAGCTTTTCTTCCATTTCCAGGAAGGTGGGACGGAAGGAGTAAGGAATGGCGCGGCGACCATATTCGAGAGCAATTATCGGAGCGGAACCCCGCACGGCGGCGCCTACGGCTTCTTTAATTACATTAAAGTAAAGCTTTCGTTCTCTGGCCATGTTTTCCATTCTTGCCGCCAGAGGGCCGACAAAGCCGTAACAGAGCAGAATACCGATAAAGGTACCGACCAGAGCGGCAGCCACCGCATGCCCCAGCTCTTCAGGAGGCGCATTGATTTTCGCCATGGCCAGGGTAACCCCGAGCACCGCGGCGACAATCCCCATGCCGGGGAGAGATTCGGCCGTGCGGCTGAGCTCATGGGGCGCAATCATGTCTTCAGAATTCATTACCTGTACGTCAGATGCCATCAGCTTATCCAGTTCAGCCGGGTTGCCTGCCGATAGCAGCACGCGAAGGGTATCGCCTATAAACAGACCCACTGTCTTGTCTTTGGCGATAGTGGGATACCCCTGGAATAAAGAGCTTGATTCCGGGTTTTCAATGTCTTTTTCTATACTGACAATGCCCTCTCTGTACATTTTGTTAAACAATGAGTGGAGGAGGGCAAGAATTTCAAGGTAGTGGGCTTTTCCGATGGACTTTCCTAATATGGTAGCTTTCAGCCCCTTTATCGCCAGCTTAAGTGAAAAGGAGGTGCTTGAGGCTATGAATGAACCCAGAGCCGCCCCGGCAATAATCAGATACTCCGGAGGTTGCCACACCATGGTGGGAACGCCGCCGGCGGTTATATAACCGCCCATAACAGCACCCACAACAATTATAAAACCAATGATTACAAGCATATTTTACCTTAAAACAGCCTGAGCCCGGGCTGATGCAGCTGAAATGTACTGAAGTATACGCCGAAGAGCGGGATTAATCAAGTTAGAACATCCCGACTTTAAAAGTTGCAGCTTGTAAAAACCGCCGGCTGGAAGAGACCGCGTTTGAGGCGCGGCCGGCTCAGCGTTGCTGATTTTCCCAGAATTTGCGAATAGCTTCAATTGTGTGGGGAAGCTCTTCAGCCATCAGCAGGGGGTCGTCAAGTTCAGGGTCATTTATCAGCTCTTCGGTTCCGGCATCAGTTCCATAAAGAAAAATTGGCATAAGCAGAAGCTGCTGATCAGGCGAGTCTATCAGCTTCTGCCACAGCTCATGGCGCAGGGCAAGCCCATCCATGAAGCCGGCAGCCCATTCGCCGAGATCAGGCAGCTCCGGATTGTCGGGATCTTCAAGCAGTATGGGGTTGAATTCCAATGGGCTGTTGGCTATGCACTGCTCAAGCGCCTTGTGGTGACGCACAACCAGCGCTTTCATCATCGCTGCTTCCCTGTCGTTGTTGAAAGAAGGCTGCTCATCTTCATCATCGCTCCAGACCAACGGCAGCCATTCCTCCTCAGGGATTTGTTCCGGAGAAAGAATTACTGCTGCAAGATAGCCGTCCAGCCAGGATACGCCGGGAATTCCGCCAGCAGCTTCGGTTCTGCTGGAAAGAAACTCATCTAAAAGATCGTATTCTTCGTCGCTGAGATAGTTTGGGAGGCTCATATTAACTGCTTCCTTATCGTAAAGTTTTCGGTAGTTAGTCGATAGTGAATCGTATTCTTAAATTTTTTCCAGCGCCAGGCGGATGCCCAATCCGATCAGCAAGAGTCCCGTAAGCCCCTGCAATGAGGCAAATACTTTAGGGTGAGAACGCATCCGTTCTCCCACTGCCCCTGCCGAAAGCGCGACAATTATAAAAACCAGCAGGGTCAGCAGCATAAATATCAGCCCCAGCAAAAAAAGCTGAAGGCTTTCATTTCCATGAGCCGGAACCACAAATTGAGGAAGAAAGGCCAGAAAGAACAGGGCGACCTTGGGGTTAAGCAGATTGGCCAGCACGCTTTGCCAGAAAATACGGCCTGTCTGTGCTTCGGAATTAGTTTTGGGAGCAAGCGCGAGCTTGCGGAAACGTATCATTTGTATGCCGATATAGGCCAGATAAAGTGCGCCCAGATATTTAATTATGCTGAATGCCAGCGGCGAGGCCTTAATCAGGGCTGAAACCCCCAGAACCAGAATCAGAGTATGATTAAGGCAGCCAAGGGAAAAGCCCAGCGCCGCAGTAACCGCCGCCCTGCGCCCCTGTGAAATGCCTCTGGCCACCACTGTAAGAATGTCGGGCCCGGGTGTGAGAGCCAGCAGCACCGCGCTGAGCATGAATAAAGATAATTGGGCTTGACTGAACATGCCGGGCTATTAGCATGTATAAAATATAAAGACCAGCCTGAACAGGCAAAATGTTCAGAAAATTCTGAGCTGAAAAAAACAGCGGCAAATTCTGGAAACTGAACGTTTTTTGCACTGAGCTGAAAGAGCGCAAAGTTTTTTTTAATATTTGAAAAAAAAGACTTGCCAATCGCGTAATTTTTGCCTAAATAGACTGCTGTCCGGTTGGAGCAATTCCAACGGCGCATGGAGCCGAGGTAGCTCAGTTGGTAGAGCAGGGGA
>JAFQMU010000081.1 GCA_017421085.1 Desulfovibrionaceae bacterium
AATTTTATTCGGCCTGTTCTTTGATGAAGAAAATGTAAAAATGATTGACTGCGCCCTGCAGGCTGCTGGGGTGTGAGGCCGCCTCTTAGTTGCCCTGGGTGTGGGCGAGATGCTTGCGCCTGATTCTTCTATAAAAGCGGCAGCATTACTTCAGATGCCTTGGGGTAACCTGAGCGGTTGCGTTATTTTGTGATGCTGAATATTTAAACTAACCTTGTCAGATATATTTTGTGTTCGGGCGAAAAGCGTCAGAATATTTATATAAGCTGAGTTTTGAGGCGGAACTCAGGCGGCCGGGGGGCTGGCCCTGCGCCGCCTGAGCCTTGTTAGACCGGCTTAACGCCGCATATTTTTTTGCCAGAGCTGTCGGGCATACTGGAGAAATGCGGGCGGAGCGCTGTTGAAAGCCGGGTCTGCTTCATAGTCGCCGCCCATTTCCATGCCTGGCATCTGAATGAGGGTTTCGCCGCGCAGGGCATATTTGCGGCTGCCCTCGAACATGATGATTTTCATGCCTTCCGGGCTTATATCGCCCCGGCAGCCGATGTAGTAAACAATCCACACTTCAGAAACGCCGTTGCCGTCCAGGTCGGTGATGACGGGGTTTTCTTCTGCAAACTCAGTGGTAACGCTGGCTTCGCAGTCATGTACATAGTCGTGTATCTGCCAGATGAGAGTGGGGCCGCCGGATTCATCAAGATAGTTGTATGCGTAAAGGTCGCCGTTGCCGCAGATGAAATCGGGGTAAGCAGGGTCGGGCGTGCTTTGGTAATCAGGCCGGTGGCTCAGAATGAGCGCATGATAACCCATGTTGTCGGCATAGGTGAGCATTTTCCACAGTTTGCCATTCACTTCCTTGAATTTTTGCAGCGGTTCTGCGCCCCCTCGGGCCGGTTCCTGCCGGGAGGAAGCTGCAAGCCATTCTCCTGTGAAGAAAAGGTTGCGGTAATGGGGGTTGTCCAAATGCTTGGGAAGATTGTTGAGCCTGACCTCAAAGCCGGTATCGCTGTAGCGGTAATAGGCGGTGAGTATGCCTTTGAGCCTGCCTGCCCCGTCCGCTTCCTGCAAATCAAGGTCGGCGGATACAAAGCCGTTGACAATCAGAGGCAGCGTGCTTCTGCCCGGCTGACCAGTGAATGCGTTCTCCATGCCGGGGGCGTCGCGGTCAAAATCGGCCGCCTTTTTCAGGGTGAGGGTACCGGTCATGGGCAGGCTGCGGCCGTCTGTTTCTACAGTAGCTCTGACGGCATATTGCCATGAGTTTACTTGATCTTTTTCCATAGTATTGAAAATGATGCCGCAGGGCGCGCCGTTCACCGTGCCCTGTGACGGTTCTGCCGTGAACACAGGGGTGAAATCGGCCTGATGGAGGTAGGGCAGACTGTTCCAGCCGAAGGGGAGTTTAATGTTACCTGTGCCGAGCGGGATAAGCCCTTCAGAGTCGCCGCTGGGGGTGTAGGCGTCTTCAGACGGAAAAACTTTTTCACCCTGGTCAGGCACGAGCAGAATATCTTCAGCTTCAATATATGCATACCCGGCAGCCTGGGGGAAAGACATATGCACATAAGCAAATCCTTTGCCGACTTCCTTCAGAAATTCCGTTACTTCATACCAGCCGGGTGCGGAATCCCCAACGGGGCAGCCATGAAGCAGCCAGCCTCTATCGGTGGTAATCAGCGCGTCTGAGCCCAGTGAGGGACTGCTGCGAAGAGGCGTTTTGCCCAGGGTCAGGAAGCTGTCAGCCCAGACCGGCCCGGCCGACAGGGCCAGCAGGGCCGCTCCGCATAGTGAAATAAGCGTTTTTTTCATATTTCCTCCAAAGATATTAAACTGCCTGTCAGGCAAGCCGATTCTTTTGCACAGGACAGAAAACGGAACGCTTAAAAATATAAAATTTGATGTCAAGGGGATATTACCCCGGGGATGAAACTCGTTGTTTTTTGGAGGAGAATACTTTGGGAGCAGAGCGTTCTTTTATGTTTGGGGAGTAAAAGGGCGTTCTTCAGCACTTCCTCGCTCATGGGGACGAACCGGGGCTGAGCGAGTTTTTTTGTGCAGATAGCAGCAGTAATCGCAGGCAAGGCTGCAGGCCGTTCCAACGGGTTTTGCCTTGATGTGAAAGCGGCGCGTCCGGTTGGACGTTTGGCGGTTTTGGGCAGAGGGCGTAAGGTAACCGAAAGGCTTTGTTTCATGTTCGTCCCATGAAGACCCGGATTATATAAACCGGATCTTCATGCAGGATGCACAGGCGCAACAACAGAATACGCGTTGGGAAAAAACTTGAGCAGGCGGCCCTGTAAGCGAGCCTAAAAGCACACCGAGCCTGCATCCATTTCTTCAGACTGCCGGGAAACCTCGCGCTCATATTCCGGGCTGTCATGAGCCCGGCCGTCATCATTACCTCTGGGGCGTCTGGCCTGCCCGCTTCTATCCGAGTCTGAAAGCAGATGAACCGCCACTCCGGTCACAATTGCCCCAGCCACAGCGCCGATCAGCAAAGTTGCAAGCCTTCCCATAAGAACCTCCCAAGATTCTTTATAAGTCCAACTTAAAGATATGCATATATTATTAAGTTTAAATATTCCTGTTGTCCAGATTATCCAGTGGCACGCTGTTCATATAATATGAAAATTATCAGGAGCTGTTTCTTGAAGGGCTTTCATGACCGCACTTTATAGAATTTTCAGATGGTCAGCCCGAGGGAAGCCCAAATAATTCTTGCTGCAAATCCAAATATGCGCTTAAATATCCGGGTAGTATGTTAAAAGCAGGGTCAGTTGGCCGCGCTGCAATGCTGGTTGTTGTTCAGGGACAAACCGTTTTAAAATGAATTGCCCCTGCGTTTAAGCCGTGCGCCGGAACCCCAGTGCAGAAAAGAGCCGCCCAGTGATGTTTTTATTGCTCAGCAAGCGGTGTATTATGCGCCTGAATGGAGAGGCCCTCAATTTCCCTTCCGGGCTCTCAAGCAGCGAGTTGCTCAGCTTTTCAGGCAAAAATTGCGCTGACGCAGTTCGCTTCCGTGTGTGAGGGGATGCGGGCGATAAACAGCAACAGACAAACAAGTATGATGACGCCATTAATCGAAATCAGAAATCTTTCCAAAATCCGCCCGGAGGGGCGGGGTTATGAGTTGCGCATCCCATGTTTGGAGCTGTGCCCCGGCGATTTTTTTGCTCTGCTGGGACCGAGCGGCAGCGGTAAAAGCACCGCTCTGGATATTCTCGCCCTGATTTTACGACCTGATGCCTGCGAGGAATTCACACTCCATCTGGGAGGCATCGATTTCTCCGCCAAGGATGCCTGGATGAAGGGAAACATCGACAGCATGGCCGATATCCGCGCCCGCTATTTCGGCTATGTGCTTCAGGTTGGGGGGCTGCTTCCCTTTCTTGATGTGCGCGGCAATATTCTGCTTTCCCGCCGGGCGCTGGGCCTGGAAGGCGACGGTCCCCTGGAAGAACTGGCGGAAAGCCTGAATATCTCCCATCTGCTTTCAAAGCGGGTTGATCAGATTTCGGTGGGCGAACGCCAGCGCACAGCCATTGCCAGGGCGCTGGCGCACAATCCGTCTCTGGTTCTGGCCGATGAACCGACCTCCGCCCTTGATCCGCTGACAGCTGCGGATGTTATGAATCTGCTGGTGTCCACCACCCGCAGACAGGGGGCAGCCCTGATTATTTCCAGCCACGACTGGGATATGGTCAGAGCCGGCGGCTTTGGCGAGCTGCATATTGATGTTCGCCAAAGCAAACCGGGCGAACCCATTTTGGCAACGCTCACTCCCCATACCGGCCCGAAAGTCGGAGAGCAAAAATGAAACGGGTACTCACTATAGTTCAACTGGCGCTCGCCGACTGTCGCAATGACGCCTTGCTGACCGCCTGCGGAATTCTGGCGCTGGCTGCGGTGACTCTTCCCCTTCTGGTGATAATCGGCGTGCAGCAGGGACTGGTGGGCGCGCTGAGCGACCGTCTCCTTGCCGACCCGCGTAATCTTGAAATCCGGCCTGCAGGCATGGGGCAATATAATCTTGACTGGATTGAGCGTCTGCGCTCCGACCCTGATGTCGCCTTCGTCATCCCTCAGACCCGCTCTATTTCCGCCCAGCTGGAGTTGTTTCCCAACGCTTTAAAGGAATCATCCGGGCGGGCTGTAAAAGTCGACCTGCTGCCCAGCGGCCCTGATGACCCTTTGCTTAAACATTGGGAAGAAACCAGTCGAGGCGGACCTTCCCAATCAGGCCATATCGTTCTGAGCTCCTCAGCAGCCCGCAAGCTGGGGGTGAACGCCCCCGGGGAAGAGCTGCGGGGCAGGGTTTCCCGGCGTTTGCAGGGAGCTTATGAGCAGGAATTTTTCCCCCTCTTGGTGCAGGGCATTCTGCCTCTGGAGGCAGATCAGCGTGATGCCGCCTATGTTACCCTGGAGCTTCTGGAAAATGTGGAAAACTACCGCGATGGCCGCGCTGTGCCGGCCTTGGGCTGGGGGGGCGACTCTCCGACTGCTCCCCGCCGCACATACCTCAGTTTCAGGCTGTACGCCCGCAGTCTTGACGGGGTGGAAAGACTGAATGCCCTTTTGCTCGCCAACGGCATTGAAACCTATACCAGGGCTGAGGAAATCGCAGCGGTAAAATCACTGGATCGGGCGTTCAGTTTTTTAAGCATTTTGCTGCTGCTGGTTGTGGGGGGAGGCTTTCTGGCTTCTGCGGTCAGCTCCGCTCTGGCACAGGTTGGGCGCAAGCAGCGTTCGCTTGGAGTGCTCCGCCTGCTTGGGTTCAAATCATTTCATCTGGCTCTGTTCCCGCTGGTGCAGGCGGCTGTCAGCGGAATATGCGGTTCGCTGCTCGCGCTGGGGCTTTTTTATTTTGTGCAGGGCATCATCA
>JAFQMU010000082.1 GCA_017421085.1 Desulfovibrionaceae bacterium
ACCTCCCCCAAGTGCGAGATAACTGCCGAACAGCAGCAGCCAGCCCATGCCCATAAAAGAACCGGCCTCTCCCCAGCCCCGGTAGCCGTAAGCCAGCGGAGGCCCGACATAAAAAAAGCTGAGCATGAACCCCAGCGCCCAACCGGACATAATCCATAAACGCCCGGTATATACGGAGAGCGCCGCAAAAAATATAAAGGAAAGAATATAGCTGAAAATGCCGCCAAGCCTCAAATCCCTCAAAGAAAGCAGCCCGTTCAGCACAACCCGTGAACCGCCGATGCTGTCGGGATTGTCCACTCCATTGATGGTATCGTAATAGTCGTTAAACAGGTTGGTAGCCGCGTGCATGCACAGACATCCGGGCAGCAGAAGCCCGAAGGCGGAAAGCGTATCCGCCTGCAAACTCCCCTGCTCTTTCCAAAGCAGACATACTGCCAGGGCAGGAGGAATCAGAGAGGTGATAAAATAAGGCAGGCGCAGAGCCGTAACCCATGATGCTATCTTACAGGCCATGCTGGTGTGACCGGTCGAACCCCGGCAAAATAGTTTCTGTTCTTCAGGCGCGGGCAGATATTTTTGCAGCGCCCAGCCGGGCAATCTGCACAATGCTCCCTAATAACCTTCAGTCGGGTAGCTGGTCAGGGGTTCCTCCCCGTCAATCCAGGCCCGGTAGAGGCGCACCCTCTCCTTATAATCATCTTTCCTGCCGGATTTTATGGGCTCATCGCGCGGGCTGGTCACTGTTGTAGGGTTGATGTATTTCCCGTTATGCTTCATCCGAAAATCGAGATGCGGTCCGGTTGAATATCCGGTTGAGCCGACATAACCGATAACCTGCCCCTGCCTCACGGACGCACCCTTTTTGATGCCGGAGGCGAAACCAGACATGTGCATGTAAATGCTTTCATAGTTGTTGGGGTGCCTGATTACCACATACCTTCCCGCGCCCTTGCCCCAGCCGGCAAAGGTAACGGTGCCGCGCCCGATAGCCTTGATCGGCGTGCCGGTGGGGGCTGCATAGTCAATGGCCGGGTGGGGACGTACTTCCTTGAAAATGGGATGAACCCGCTTCAGGTTATAGCCCGATGAAATGCGGGTAAAGGAAAGCGGAGCTTTTAAAAATGCGCGCTTCAGACTTTCACCCTCACTGGTAAAATAGCCTGCGCCATCGCCGTCTGAAAAATAGAAACCTTCGTGCTGAACGCCCTGATTTACAAAATAAGCGGCCAGAAGCGGGCCGTAAGACTTGAACTCGCCGTTCTGGTAACGCTTTTCAACCAGAATGGAGAATGTGTCCCCCACCCGCAAATCGCGGATGAAGTCTATTTCGTAGCCGAACATATCTCCCAGGGCAATGGCCAGAGCCGGGCCTTCCCCGGCATCGGCAATGGCCAGAAAAAGATTGGAGTCGATAATCCCGTCCACCACGGCCAGCTGCTTTTCGTAAGGGGTGACTTCGACCATGGCCTGGTAGCAGTTTTCCGCTTCGCGATTGATTACCAGTTTGCAGGTGTCGTCAATCACATATTCAAAGCGGCACATCCCCTCTTCACTGGAATATACGGTGTAAGGGTTGCCCGCCCGTATTTTGGCGGGAGAATAAACATCCTGACAGGCATTGACAATGGCGTGCACCTCGCTCATGGGCAGCCAGTCCTGCAAAATGGTGCTCATGGTGTCGCCGCTGGAAATTACCCCTTCAAACACATAGGGATTTTCCAGAGTTCCCTGAGGAGAGGCAGGAGGTTCATCGCCCGGCTCTACCGCCTCGGGCGCAGCCTCTGCGGAGCTGTTTGAGGCAGCAACCCCGCCGAGTTCAACAATTTCCTCCCCCCCTGTTCCGCCGGAGAAGCCGCGGACAGCCAGCACCGCCGCAAGCCCGAGCGCGAGCAGCAGGGCTACCGCCAGAACCTGTTGTTTCGGCGTCATTTTTTTTCTTTTTATATTATCGAAATATGTTTTTTTCACCTTATTTCCTGAAGCCTGTTCCCCTGAATTTGAATCCGGAGATTATACACTGCTTGAGGCCGGATTGCCAGTTGATTTTAAACAGCGAAAATACGCGTAAAAAAATGCATACCCGTTAACAGCAATATTCAGACCAAAGCCTGCAAATCGTAAGCGCCGGTTTCTACAATCTCAGCCGTAACCAACTCGCCCGCCCTGAGATTTTCTCCGCTCACATAGGTGATGCCGTCCACTTCCGGGGCCTGAAACCAGGTTCGCCCAATCCACAGGCCCGGCCATTCGCCCTGAGGGGAATCGAGCAGCACCGGCAGGTTTTCGCCCAGATGCACAGCCAGAAATTCTTCGCTGATTTGGGCCTGCCGCTGCATAATCTCGGAGCGGCGCTCTTCCTTTACCGCTTCATCAACCTGATTGGGGAAAGAAGCGGCCGGCGTGCCCTCTTCCGCCTGGTAGGCGAACACGCCAAGATTGTGGAAGCGCATCTCTTCCACAAAATCAAACAGATGCGCAAAGTGGGCATCCGTCTCACCCGGATAACCTACAATCAGACTGGTGCGCAGAGCCGCATCGGGAAAAACTTCCCGAATCAAATCAATGGTTTTTGCCGCATTGCCTGCAAACGGGCGCCCCATGGCTCCAAGAATTTCCGGGTGAGAATGCTGAACAGGCACATCAAAATAAGGCAGAACAGGGGCATCGATATCCTTAATAAACTGAAGAAGCTCACGGGTAATGCCGCTGGGGTAAAGATACATCAGGCGCAGACGGGCGAGCCCCGGCAGGGGGGCAATGTTTTCAAGCAGGCGGGCAAAGGCCTGCCTGTCGTTTTTATCCAGGCCATATGCTGTCAGATCCTGTGCAACCAGAATCAGCTCGCGCACCCCTTTTTGCAGCAGCCATTCCGCCTCCTGCACCAGAGCCTCCTGCTCATAGCTGCGCAGCGGGCCGCGAATGGAAGGAATGGTGCAAAACGCACAGCTGTGCCGGCAACCTTCGCTGATTTTCAAATATGCGTAAGACGGGGGGTGGGGGGCAATTCTCCCCGGGGCAGTGCTTAAATGGGAAAAGCGTTCGCCCTTTTGTTCAAGCAGCGAGAGCTTAATCTTTTCCGCCCATTGCTCAAAATTGTTGAAGTCAAGCCACAGATCCACTTCAGGCAACTCGGCGGCCAGCTCTCCCGCTCCATAACGCGCGGGCAGACAACCGGCTACCGCCAGCAAAGGACGTCTGTGCGCGGGCATATCTTCCATATCCCCCGCCAGTTCAAGAATGGTCTGCACCGACTCCCGCACCGCAGGTTGGATGAAACTGCATGTATTGACAAAAATCAAATCGGCCTTGTCCGGCTCGGAAACCATGACTGCCGGGGCAAGCGAGCCCAGCAGACGCTCAGTATCCACACGGGTTTTAGGGCAGCCAAGACTGACCGGATAAACTTTTAAAATCATCTTCGAGCGGGCCGGCTTTCTTGAATAAAACGCTGAAATTTTATGCATGACTGAATCAGCCTAATCAATTTTCATGCTCTGTCAAGATTATCTTGGCTAATGTGTTGCCAAACCGGAAAAAGGTCTGATATATTAAAAATGGATTTAAGCAATTTAACCCCTGTTTAAGGAGTGGATTTTAATGCAGGAACGTTTCAACTATCATCAAGGGCAGACCATCAGCATTGCCGCTGTCAACGCGTTCATGCGCGGCGTATACCGCTGGATGGGCGCAGGTCTTGCTGTCACCGCTGTGGTTGCAGGTCTGATGACCAGCTATTTGAAAGGCCTGAACGTTTATGAACTTCAGCAGTTTATGTCCAGCTACGGGTTCATGTTCATCGGGCTGCTCATAGCTGAAATAGCACTGGTGTTTGTGCTCAGCGCCGCAATTCACAAGATGTCCGCCCCTGTGGCTACCGGGGTGTTCCTGGCCTATTGCGGACTATCCGGCCTGACCCTTGCGGCGGTGCTGTTCGGCTATACCTACGGCTCAATCGTATCCGCATTTGTGGCTACAACGGCTATGTTCGCGGGGCTCAGCATCTACGGCATGTTTACCAGCCGCGACCTTACCGGGCTGGGTCCGATTCTGACCATGGCCCTGATCGGCATGCTGATCGGCTTCATTATCAACATGTTCCTCGGCAGCCCGGCTTTTGATTATCTGCTCTGCGCCATCGGCGTGGTAATTTTTGCCGGTCTCACCGCCTACGACAGCCAGAAGCTGCGTCAAATGGGCGAAATGATGCCGCAGGACGATGCTGTCGCTGTGCGCCGGGGCACCATTCTGGGCGCTCTGACCCTGTATCTGGACTTCATCAACCTGTTTATCATGTTGCTGCACCTGTTCGGCAACCGCGAATAAATCATCCGGGGGGCGGAAACGTTTCCGCCCCCTTTTTCTCATCACAATGTCCAAACTGCTTGCGGCATACAGACTGCTCGGGCCACTGCTCCGCCCGGCGGGGCTTATATATGGCCTGATCATGCGTTTCAGGCGCAAAATCTGGTATAAATGCCCCGCTCACAGCTACAGACCGGCCTGTCCGACAATCGCCGTGGGCAATATCAGCTGGGGCGGAACCGGCAAAACGCCCATAACCGCCTGGCTGCTGCACTGGGCTGAAACGCAGAATTTACGCGCCGCAGTTCTCAGCAGAGGATATAAGGGCAAGACATCTGTGCTGCCTCTGCCGGTAAGCCCGGCCACCAGTCCGCAGGAAAGCGGCGACGAGCCGCTGATGCTGGCCAGAGCCTTTCCCAAAGCAAAAGTGCTGGTCGACCCCAGACGAAGCCGGGCTGCTCTTTATGCGGAAAAAAACTTTTCTCCCAACCTGATTATCGCTGATGACGCCTTTCAGCATCTGGCGCTTGCCCGCGACTTCAATATTGTGCTGCTGACCCCGGCTGACTTGACCTCGGAGTGGAACCGGGTAATTCCCTCTGGCTCATGGCGCGAAGACGCCTCCGCCCTGCGCGATGCTCAGGCGGTTTTGCTCCGCCTGCCTGCTCAGGCAGAGGGGGAAGAGCTCAGCAAACTTATGGTACTGGCCTCGCGCCGCCTGGGGGAGCTTCCCTGCTTCGGGTTCCGCTGCCGTCCCGGAGCGCTCAGACGGCTTGGCCCCTGCGTGGACAGGGAAACAGCTTTGGAAATCGGTCAGTCTTCAAAAATTTTCCCTGACCCTTTGGGCTTCGCGAACGGCTACAACCTGTTTTGCGGGGTGGGTTTCCCGGAGGGAGTAAGAAAAAATGCCATTGCTGTTTTCAGACGCCCTCCGCATAAGTTTACGCCTTTCCCCGACCATCATCACTATACCAGAGAAGATTTGCATCCGCTCCTGCGCGATGGGCTTGATCTTGTGTGCACGGAAAAAGATGCTGTCAAGCTGGAGGCTGAAATGCCCGATATGCTGGAGAGCCACCGCGTCTGGGCCCTGGGGGTTGAAGTTGAGTTTCTGAACGGGTGCAGCGAGAAACAGGCCCTGAATTTCCCGGAGTTCTGGCAGCAGGAGTGGGAAAAAATAACTGCCGCGCACAACTCCACAAACTCAGATTCCGGTTCCGACGGGCCGCTCCGGAACTTTGAGATGAACAGCGGATTTGCAGGCTCAGATAAGATCAATGAGGTTCTGAGATGAGCAGCTCAACTCCCCGCAGCAGAAAAACGGAACGCTTCCAAGGGAGAAAGCCTGCCGCTGCGGCCGCTTCTGAACTTACCGCCCCATTTTTGCTTGGGCTTTTGCAGACCGCAGGAAAGCCGTTGCGCCTGGAAGAACTTGCCACCCTGATTGGAAGGGGACGGCATAGAAAAAAAATTCTGAATATCCTTGCCGTTCTGCTTGAGCAGGGCCAGGCGGTCTATCTTCCCGGCGGGCGCTATGCTCCGCCCTCATTTTTAAAACAGATTGAAGGGCGCCTCAGCGTGCAGCGCGGGGGCATGGGTTTTGTGTCCTGTTCATCTCTCAGTCTGCGGGGGCGCGATATCTATATTTCTCCCGGTTACCTGGGCATGGCCTGGGATGGCGATATCGTACGGGTGGGGCTGCTGCCGGACCGGCGCGGTAAAAGCCCGGAAGGGATTGTGCTGGAAGTGCTTGAGCGGCAACACACCAGCCTGCTGGTCAGGGTTATCCGCTCAGACCTGTCCGGGCAGCTTCTTTCAGGAGATGCAGCCGCCCGCCCGCTTGACAGCCGTATTGACAGGCTGATTATGGTTGACACCTCATCTCTGCCTCAGCCGCCGCAGGTCGGAGATATTTTGAATACCGCCCCCACCGTCCATCTGGACAAAGGCCTCTGGCGGGCAAAAGCTCTGCTTAACCTGGGCAGGGGTGAAAACGTCAGCGCCCAGGAGGCCATCGTCAAGCTTACACATACAATTCCTGCTGATTTCCCTGAGAAGGTGCGCAATGAAATTTCCGCTCTGCCGCCGGAACCTGCCGCAGGCGAGGCGCCCCAATTCGGAAGAAAAGACTGGCGTCATCTGGATTTTGTCACCATTGACGGTTCCCGGGCCAGAGATTTTGACGATGCCGTTTATGTGGAAAGGCTGAACAACGGCTTCACGCTTTATGTGGCCATTGCCGATGTTACCCACTATGTGCCTGAAGGCTCCGGCCTGGACAGGGAGGCGCGCCTGCGGGGAAACTCATTTTACTTTGCCCGCAGTGTGGAGCCGATGCTTCCTCCGGCCCTTTCCAATCACCTTTGCAGTCTTCGCCCGGGGCGGGACAGACTGACGGCAGGCATAAAGATGTATTTTTCTTCACAGGGCATTGAAACGGCCCCGCCGGAATTTTGTTTTTCCATCATCTGCAGCCGGGCCCGCCTGACCTATAATCTTGTGTTTCAGGCCCTGGAAAATAAAAACCCCATAGACCGCGCCCTGCTTGGCAGCCTTTTGCCCATGCTTGAAAATGCCCGCCTGCTGGCTCAGGCGCTGCAAGAGCATCGCAGGGAGCGGGGAGCGCTCTTTCTGGATCTGCCGGAAACCGAAGTGCAAATCAACAGTGAAGATAAAGTGGAAAATATCCACATCGCCCCGCACCACTTTGCGCATCAGATGATTGAAGAATTCATGGTGGCGGCCAATGAAGCGGTGGCTGCCTTTCTGACCCGGAAGCGGGAAATTTTCCCTTACAGAATTCATCCTCACCCTGACCAGGAAAAATTGACAGGGCTTTTCCGCACCCTTACCCGCAGCGGTCTGGCCAGGATTTCTCCCCCCAACGGGCTGGAAGCCATAAGCAGACTGCTTAACGAAATCAAAGCCGGTAAAAAATCTGCTTCTTCAGCAGGGCAGGCGGACAGAATGGCGCCCCAGCCTGGAGCACAACGCCAGGCGCCAGACGCCGGGGAAAGTTCAGCTCATGATCAGGGGAAAGCCTACGCCATATCAAACCTGGTGCTGCGCGCTATGATGCAGGCCCGCTATGCGCCCCGGCTGGAGGGGCACTTCGGGTTGGCGTCGTCCTGCTACTGTCATTTTACCTCGCCCATCCGCCGCTATGCTGACGTGCTGGTGCACCGGGCCCTGCGCCGGGCTCTGGACGCCGGCGTCCCGGATGCAGCAGGCGTAAAACCCGCCCATCGACAGCTGGACAGGATACTTGAAAGTGTCAATGCCGCGGAAAATCAGTCTAAAGAAGCGGAAATGGAGTTGAACAGACGCCTTGGCGTGCTGTTTATGCTCGATAAAATCGGCTGTGAGTTCAATGGGCGCATTTCCGGGCTGAATGAATTCGGCATTTTCATTCAACTCGAGCATAATCTGACAGAGGGCGTTATCAGGCTGACCAGCCTGAACGACCATTTCGCTTACTTACCGGACAGGCAGGAGCTGGCAGGGAGATTTTCCGGCAGGCGTTTCAGCCTGGGTCAGGAGCTGAGGGCAAAGTTGGTGGAAGCCCATCTTGACAATCTGGAACTGACTTTTGAACTGGTGAATTAATGCTTTCGCACAACGACAGAATTTTTGACGCAATCATTGTCGGAGCAGGCGCTTCCGGGCTTTGGCTGGCCGGCCTGCTGGGAGAACGCGGGCTGAAGGTTCTGCTTATTGACGGGCAGGGCCGCAGCGGCCGCAAGCTGCTGTTGAGCGGCGGGGGCAAGTGCAATGTTACGAACTTATCGGTAAGTTCTGATAATTATCTGGGCGAAAATCCTGCCTTTTCTGAACCCGCACTGGAGCTCTTTCCACCCGGCCGGGTTCTCACGTTTTTAAAATCTCATAAGATTGCCTGGGAAGAACGGGATTATGGACAAATTTTTCTAAAGCAGGGCGCAGAGCAAATTCGCGACCTGTTTCTGCATCTGATTCAAAGACATGGAACAAAGCTGATTCTGAACCGCCCGGTACTTTCCGCAGGCAAACAAAACGGCTTATTTTTTGTGCAGGCCGAAAACGCAATTTACCGGGGGCGCCGCCTGACCCTGTGCACCGGCAGCCCTGCCTGGCCGGCATCCGGAGCCGGTCGGTCAGGGTACGCGCTGGCGGCCTCATTTGGCCACAGGATTGTTCCTCTCCGCCCCGCCCTTACCCCTCTGAACGCTGAGGGCAACTGGCCGCTGCGGGAGCTGGCCGGAATCAGTCTGCCTGTATGCATTTCCCTGGGAGAAGGCGGTAAGGCGTACACCCTGCCCCTGCTGTTGACCCACCGCGGCATCAGCGGCCCGGCTGCCTTGCAAATTTCATCGCACTGGCAGGATAATAATGAAGTTATCGTCAACTGGCTGCCTGCTCACCCCTGCGAGCAGTTGCTTAATTTACCGGGTACAGGAAAACGGCTGCTTAAGAACCATCTGGCCTCCCGCCTGCCGAATCAGGAATCAGGGCTGCCGCCCCGCTTAATTGAAGCGCTTCTGCCTGTTGAAATAACCGACTGTAAAGTGGCGGAACTGTCGCGCCCCAAGCGCGATCTGATTACCCGGCAAATCCACAACTATAGATTTGTTCCGGTCAGGCCCGGCTTTACACGCGCCGAAGCCTGCCGGGGCGGAGTCTCTACAGACGAAATCAACCCTTTCTCAATGGAAAGCCTGCTTTGCAGCGGGCTGTTCTTTGCAGGTGAAATTGTCGATATCTGCGGTGAGTTGGGCGGCTATAATCTGCATTGGGCATGGGCCAGCGCAGCCATGGCGGCTGCGGCCCATGACGGATGACTTACCGATAACATCCCTGCTTAATTTATTTGACAAACCGGCAAATTGCAGTTATTTTAGCATAGATAATTATTACTGATAAGTCAGGGGATTATTTATGTCCAACAGTTGTGAACAAAAGGAAAACAACGGCATTCAACGCCGGTTGACCAAGCAGCGTAAAATCATTCTGGAAGAGCTTGCCAACATGACCTGTCATCCTACGGCCGATGAGCTTTATCAGGTCGTGCGCCGGCGTATGCCCAATATCAGTCTGGGCACGGTGTACAGAAACCTTGATTTCCTCGCCGAGCAGGGGCAGATTGCCAAAATCGAATACAGCGGAAACCAGATGCGCTTTGACGCCTATCTTGATTTTCATCAGCATGTGCGCTGCATAAAATGCGGTGCAGTGGGAGATGTTTTCGCCGGGGTCAAGCCCCCGCGAGTCTGCAATATGGATGTTCCCGGCTTTACCGTAACCGGAGCCAGGGTTGAATACGATGGAATCTGCGATAAATGTGCCTTGCAAAGCACCCATAATTAATTGTATAAATCCCGGGTGGCACCGATTTATACAATTCACACTAAGTTTGAGGGATAACCATGAAAAGTTTAAAAGGCACCCGCACAGAGAAAAACCTGTTGATTTCATTTGCCGGGGAATCCCAGGCACGCAACCGGTATACTTACTTTGCAGGCCAGGCCAAGAAGGACGGCTTCGTGCAGATTCAGGATATTTTTCTGGAAACCGCAGAACAGGAGATGGAACATGCAAAGCGCTTCTTCAAGTTCCTTGAAGGCGGTGATGACCTGGAAGTAACCTGCGCATTTCCTCCAGGAATCATCAAGGATACCGAGTCGAACCTGCTTCATGCCGCCGCCGGTGAACGACATGAATATGAAGAAATGTATCCTCTGTTTGCCAAAATAGCCCGCGAAGAAGGCTTTAACGAAATTGCCCTGGTCTGGGAAAAGGTGTGTGTGGCTGAAGAGTTCCATGAACGCAGATTTCTTGACTTTGCCCGCAATGTAAAGGAAGGGCGCGTATTTACCCGCGAGCAGCCGGTAACCTGGCGCTGCCTCAACTGCGGCTATATCCATGAAGGGCCCAATGCTCCGGAAGTCTGCCCCGCCTGCATTCACCCCAAGTCTTTCTTTGAACTGCTGAAAATTAACTGGTAGAATGAAAAAGGGCCTTGCGGCCCTTTTTCATTCTCAAGATGCCAGTCTTGTCAGATGGCTGCATTCCGCTGGAAACCAGAA
Organism: Desulfovibrionaceae bacterium; assembly: GCA_017421085.1. GTDB lineage: Bacteria > Desulfobacterota > Desulfovibrionia > Desulfovibrionales > Desulfovibrionaceae > RGIG1962. The sequence goes on from JAFQMU010000082.1 coordinate 10,368, forward strand.
TTTCAAATCAGAAGCAGGCATTTTTATTGGACATACCTTTTTCTGTCGCGCTTTTGCCATACCCAAAGCGCTCGTGAAAACCGGCAGCAAGGCTTTTTGCAGTTTAATCCATCCTCGACTTGACAAGCCGGTCATAAACCCATACCTCTTTCTATATGGGGCCCCTGCCCGCCCCCTTGTATGCAAAACGGAGCAAGCCTTATGCATGCAGAAAAAAACTTTCTCTACTGCAAGGATCTGCTCAGAACATTCAGTACCAACCCCTTAACCGGCCCCGGCAGCCTGATTTCAGCCTGCCAGCCATGCGACAGATATGCTGACAGCCAGAACCAGTTTGGGAGTAGTTTTTTTCCCGGCCTTTGACTGGGGCATTTCACCCACTCACCCGGAACGTGAAGAGCGCCTGCTCTACACGCAGGATCAGTTCAAGGAAGAAGGCATTTTTGATGTGCCGGGCATTGATGAATATGCCCCTGAGGTAGGCAGCTTTGACGATGTCAACCGGGTGCATTTCTGTATTCCCGATGCCCAGCGCATTTGCGGGGCTTCCCACCTGGTTTCCATGGGCGGGGCCATCCGGGCGGGCGAGCTGGTGCTCTCAGGCGAAAAACAGAAAGCCATGGCCCTGGTGCGTCCTCCCGGACACCATGCCATGAAAGTAGTGCACGGAAACCGCGGTTTTTGCGATGTTAACATTACTGCCATAATGGTTGAATATCTGCGTGAAAAATACGGTCCAATGCGTGTGGCCATTGTAGATACCGACTGCCATCACTCCGATGGAATAACCGATGTGTACTGGAATGACCCCGACACACTGGTCATTTCTCTGCACCAGGACCCGCGCACAATTTTTCCCGGCACCGGTTTTCCCCTTGAACTGGGGGGGGCCGCCGCTCTGGGCTCAACAGTAAATATTCCTCTCCCCCCCGGAACAGGCGACAGCGGCTACCTGTATGCAGTGGATAATGTTGTCGTGCCCATTCTGGATAAATTCAAACCCGACCTGATAGTTAACGCCGCCGGGCAGGACAGCCACTTTTCAGACCCTCTCACCCACATGAACCTTACCTCACGCGGCTATGCGGCGATTACCCGCGCCATTGACGCTGAAATTACCGTACTTGAAGGCGGTTATGCCATTCATGGGGCTCTGCCCTATACAAACCTGGCGGTGGCCCTGGCCCTGGCCGGGCTCGACCCCAGCGGCGTGGCCGAACCGGGACTTACTCCCAATATTTTCAGACAGGGGCAGCAGATTACACCTGAGCTGGAAAAAATATGCGAAGAGGCGCTGGAGCTTGCCTTCGACCCACCGCGCAAATGCCTTAAGGGCGACTTTGTTGACGGCTGGTATTCCCGCTCAAAAGATATTTATTATGATACCGATGCCGTTGCGGAATCACAGATAGAAAGTGTGCGTCTGTGCAACAACTGCGCGGGAATAGTACACATAGACAGCTGGTCAACCATCAATCCCCTGGCTTTTTGTATGGAAATTCCCCAAACCGCATGCCCGGCCTGCCGAGATTTGGGATATGACCTGTTCGCGAAGGCGCGGAGAAACCCGAACTATCGTTACCTTAAATTGATTAACCGGCTCGATCGGGAATATCTTGAACAGGGCTTCTGATGCCGGATTTATTTCGGCGTACACGAATGGACTTCACGGCCGTCCCTGTTCATTATGGTTATCCGGTTTATTTCCTCTTCCGGCAGGAATGCTGCAAAGTCCTGTAAATGAAACGCCCTGGAAATCCGGGGCGTTTCAAATCAGCTTACTCTTCATTATAGCCGATAATCCCGCCGGCAAGGGCTCCGGCTCCGGCGCCGATCAGGGCCCCCACCGTGCCGCTGCCTCCGGCAATGGCGGCAATGCCTGCCCCGCCTAAAGCTCCCAGGGCGCCTCCGCTTACCACCCCTTGTTCCGTTTTGGTCATATTGGTGCAGGCCACAGGGCCAACGGCCAGAGCCATGCCGATTACACATAAAGTAAAGATACGTTTCATTTTTTCTCCTTGGAGCATTACCTTGCAGCCCTGCCTGACGGCGCAGGCGCTGCCCTCGCATGTCAGATAATTCAACTTTTAGTCCGGCGCCAGCGCAGGCAGCGCATAAGCCGCATCGGCATTTAAGCCTGCTGCATTAAACGCCCGTGCATGATGTCTTTAATGAAGCTGCCCAGACAGCCATACCCGAACGCGCCGCTTACTCTTTGAATTGACCGGCGCCAATCAGCTCATACCAGATTACCCTGCCAAGGCTCTGGTTCAACTTATCAGGATTGCCGCTGTAAAAATCGTTTATCTCCTGCACAATCTGTGAGGTGGTGTGTCCGGAAAATCTCTTTATCCACCCTTGATCAAATGCGGAGAGAATGGACGCCTTATTGTTTTTCTTACGCCACTGGTCTATTTCATAATCAATGGCAATGGCATAATTTATCCCTTCAACGAAGGCCAGCTTCTCTGCGGCAGGGGTGGCGTTCCAGTCATAACCGTTAATGGATGCGGAATATTTTACACTTTCCGCCTGGGCAGCCCCTGCATATGACAGTAAAAACAACAAAGAAAAGATTACAGCCAACTTTTTCATGCTACCTCCTATAAAAATAATAAAATCAAATACACTAGAACCAATATCATATAACATTAATCATTTGTCAATAAAATTTAAGCTGTAACGCAATCAGGTTGAGTTTCCCTGTTTAGTAGTGTAATCTGAATTTTTATTCACCAGGAGTATTATGAGCCTCAGCATTCAAAACATTTCCAAGGCCTTTGGCGCAAATATAATTTTAAATGATTTTTCTCTGGATATTGCCGATGGCACCCGTCTTTGCGTATGCGGGCCCAACGGCTGCGGCAAAACAACTCTGCTGAAGATTCTGGCAGGCGCAGAGCAGCCCGACAACGGGAAAATCGGCATTCCCCGCACTGCCAGGCTGGGTTATGTGCAGCAGGAGCTTTCTGAGGCGGACCTGGAAAATGTGCTTCTTGACTGGGTGCTTGAAGTCTTGCCCGACTGGAATGACTTCTGGCATGAATGGGAGCAGGCTCATCATAACAACGACACTCAGAAAATGGAAAAACTGGCCGCCAGACAGGCTGAACTGGAAAGACTCTACGGCTATAACCCCGAGCATCGAGCCCGGGCGGTACTTTCCGGTCTCGGATTTAAAGAAAAAAAATTTTCCCGTACTCTGGGGCAGCTTTCCGGGGGCTGGCGCGAACGGGCCAAACTGGCCCGCGTGCTCACAGCCGGGGCTGACATTCTGCTGCTGGACGAACCCACCAACCACCTTGATCTGGACGCTGTGGAATGGCTCGAAAAATTTATCACCTCCTTTGAAGGGGTGCTGGTCTTTGTAGCCCACGATCTTGTATTCATGGACAACGTAAGCACCCATGTGCTTTATCTGGGCGGCTCAAAGCCGATATTCCGCAAGGGCAACTTCACCAAGTTTCTGGAGGTTCAGGAGCAGCTGGAAGAGCAGCGTGAACGCGAGGCCAAGAAACTGAGCGATGATATTGACCGCAAGCTCGATTTTGTGCGCCGTTTCCGCGCCAAGGCCAATAAGGCGAGGCAGGCGATTTCCCGTCAGAAGATGGCCAGGAAACTGGAAAAAGAGCTGGAGAATTATCGTCCTGAGCCTAAGCGCAGGGAGCTTGACTTCAAATGGCCGGAACCGGAACGCTGCGATAATAATGTGCTCACCGCCACAGACCTGAGCTACGCATTTCCCGATAACGGCAAAGTGCAGTTTTCAGGCTTCAGTTTCAATATTTACCGGGGACAGCGCCTGGCCATTGTCGGCGCCAACGGCTGCGGCAAAACTACCCTGCTCCGGGTTATCGCCGGGGTGAGGGAGGCAAGCGGCGGGACTCTCAGCCGCGGCTCCGGGGTGCGTCTTGGCTACTTCAGTCAGCATCAACTGGAAACTCTGAACCCCGAGAATACGGTTCTTGCTGAAATCACCAGACTTTCAGATCCGCGCACCACACGTGAAGAGCTGATGAGCGTGCTTGGTCTGTTTCTGCTTGGACAGAATTATTTTGAACGCAAAGTGGAGAGCCTGTCAGGCGGCGAAAAAAGCAGGCTCTGTCTGGCAGCTCTGTTTCTCGCCCGCTGCAACTTTCTGGTGTTGGACGAACCCACCAACCACCTTGATCTGGAAAGCCGCGAAACCCTGATTGAAGCCATGGAAAACTTTACCGGCACAGTGCTGATGGTTGCTCACGACCGCCATCTGCTGGCGAGAGCCGCCGAGCAGGTCTGGGAATATACCCCCGAAGGATTCAGGGTTCACCTGGGAGGATATGAAGAATATGCCCGTAAACGGGCCGAGGCCGACAACCCGGCCCGCCCGGCCGGTGCAGGCGAGCCTGAGCGGCTTAAGGAAAATCCCGCTCCAGCTGCCCGCCCCAGCCTTAACAGGGAAGAGCTGAAGGCCCTGCGGCGGGAGCAGGCAGAGCTGCGCAACAAGCTGTCCAGGGAATATAAACCCCACCAGGATGCGTATGCCCGCCGTGAAAGCGAGCTGGAAAAGCTGCTTTCACGTCAGAGTGAAGTGGAGAGCGAATTGGCTCTGCCTGAAGTTTACGCCGACCGGGAACGCACAGCCACGCTGCTGGAAGAGTTTTCCGGGTTGGGCACAAAAATTGAACAGGTAATGGAAGAAATGGAAAAGCTGGAAGGCATTCTTGCCGAGTTCGAAGCCAAAAGGCAGGAGCTTGAGCAGATGACAGCCTGAACCGGCGCAGTTCGCCTGAGCTCAGCGCTTACAGATGTAAAACAACGATGACATGGCCCCAGCCCGGAGCCCGATATCATCCCCGGCGCCCGCGCCGCGATGAAGTTTTCATGCCCCCGGACAAAATCCACAACAGGGCGGAAGCAGCATATTTTCGCTTTTTAACTATACAGTATACAACACCTGAACATCTTGCCGCGGGCAGCATGATGTTTCAGGCTGTCAGGCTATTGGTAAATTATGAAAACTATTGAAGTGGCAGCAGGCGTCATCTGGAATAAAGGCCGCTTTCTGGCAGCCCGACGTTACGGATGCAGACATGGCGCCGGTTTCTGGGAATTTCCCGGCGGGAAAATCGAGGCGGGAGAATCTGCCGAACAGGCTTTGCGGCGCGAACTGGCGGAAGAACTGGGGCTGAGCGCGGTCTCATTTTCTTTCTGGAAAACAGAAGAACACGCCTACCCTGACTACAAAGTAGTTCTGCACTTCTTTCATGTGACCGCCTATCGAAACCACCCGGCCCTGATTGAAGGGCACGACGCCCTGGCCTGGATATGCCCAACAGACTGCTCCGACTATTGTTTTCTGCCGGCCGACACTCAAATTCTCATGGAGCTGCAACGCGATTATCCCAACGGTCCAGTAGAGAAAGAAGCTGAAGACTGAAAAGGTTGGAGCTCGTTTAAAGACGGCCACAACTGGAGCAGGCCCGGGGGAGAGGAAGCAGCCCCAATAGATAGACCTGCCGCTAAGCCCAAAACGCCGGAATTCAACTTGAGGTTTCCGCTGAAGCTGAACCTGCGCCCCGGGTTAATTCCGGCGCAGGTTTTTCCCCTGCGCCCTCCGGCTTCGAGACATAACGTCCGCCCATGGCCCGGTAAATGGCGTTTTCGCTTTCTATTTCCGTGTAACGGGCATTGAGCAGCTCCAGTTGCGACTGAAACTGGGTATTGAGCGCCCCCAGCCAGTCGGACAGCTCAGCCGCACCGCTGTCATACCTTATCTGGTAATACTCGCTGATTTTCTGTTCATATTCATATCTGAGCCGAATGGAGCGCAAAGATTGCGCCGCATTCAAATAACGAAAGTAAAGCCTGTCTACCTCGTTCAAAGCCGCAGTCAGGGTCTGTTCATACTCCAGCGCCCGGCTTTCAAAGTCAGCTTCAGAAATTTTCACCTGCCAGTAAACCCTGTTCCAGTCCAGAAAAGGCAGAGAAATACCCAGCAGGCCCGCGCCCACCGGCTCATCAAAGGCGCTGCCAAGACGGTGGGAGGCGCTGCTCAAACCGGCTCCAAGACTGATTTCAGGAAGCCAGCTTTTATTTGCGGCCTGAACATCCTCAAAGGCAGAGCGCACCCTGTCCTGCGCCGCAGCCAGATCAGGGCGATGGGTCAGCACAGCCAGCGGCACGCTCATATCCACTCCGGGCGACTTCAGCTCAAGCAGGTCTGGGAACTTATATAAAAGAGGCTCCACCGGTAAGCGCCTCTTCCGCCTGTCCGCTTCTCCCGGCAGGTTTTCACCCGGCTGCAAATTGAGCAGATTGCGCAAAGTTTCCTCATAATCTTTGGCCTGCGTCTGTAAATTAAGCAGATTGTTTTCCGCCCCCAGCACTGCCTGGCGGGCCTGAGCCTGCTCCAGAGCGTCCACCTTGCCCAGGCTGTAGCGGACATTGGTGATTTCCTCTATGCGCCGGTAATTCTCCAGCGAGTCGGCAGTTATCTGAAGGGCCTGATTCAGATAGGCCAGATAAAAATAAGCATCGGCCACATTATTTATCAGGGCCAGACGGGCGGCGGCCAGATCATACAGAGTAGCGGAATATTCCCACTCGGCAGCGCTGGCGGCATTGGCCAGCTTGCGCCAGAGGTCGAGCTCATAGCTTATGGAAATGTCGCCCCCGGCGGAACGGGTTGATGCGCCTTGCCGCAGATTCTGACGCGCCGAGCCGTCGAGCTTCCCGCTGAAGGAAGGTACGAGATCCGCCCCGATAAGATTGGCCTGGTAAAGGGCGCGATTTACACTGACTGCGCTCTGAGCCAGATCAAGATTGTTGGCAAGGGCAATTTCCATCAAGGCATCCAGCTGGGGATCATTGTATTTTTTCCACCAGTCGAGGTCAGCAAGATAACTTTCGCCGATTTGGCGGGTAAAGCCCAGCCGGGCATCAAGAGTTTCCGGCATCTGCACTTCGGCGCATGAGGCGCAGAAGGCAAGACAAACGAGACAGACGCAGCTTGAAATAAATCTGTTTATCATTCTAATCCCTCGCCAGGGCTTCAATGGGGTTGAGCCGGGAGGCATTGCGGGCCGGCATGTACCCGAAGAGCACCCCAATGCAGGTGGAGCAGCCGATGGCCACAAGTATGGAGCCGGGAGAAAATGACATGGCAAAACTTTCGACAAACTGATTGAAAATAAACCCCACCAGAAAAGAAAAGAGAATGCCGGTTATTCCGCCAATCAGACAAATGAGCACAGCCTCCACCAGAAACTGCACCAGAATATTATACTGCCGCGCCCCGATTGACATTCTTATCCCTATTTCCCGGGTGCGCTCGGTTACCGACACCAACATGATGTTCATCACCCCGATGCCTCCCACCACAAGAGAAATCAGGGCTATGCAGGAAATAAGCAGCGTCATGGTGCCGGTGGTGCTTTCCACGGTTTTCTGAATGCTGTCAGTGTTCTGAGTGAAGAAGTCCTGAGCGCCGTGTTTGGCCGTAAGCAGGGCCACCACGTTCTTTTCGGCCACCTGCGAATTCACCCCTTCTTTCACCTTAACGGTAATTGAGCTGATATGCCGGTTACCGGTAATTTTATTCATTACCGTAGTATAGGGGGCCCAGAGCTGGAGGCGGTCGTTGGGGCCGAACACCGAATCCTGCTGGGTGGTAAGTCCGATTATCTCCAGAGGCTGTTTGTTGAAAATGACGATTTTGCCGATGGGGTCATCGCCATCAGGGAAAAGACTTGAGCTGGTATTGGGGTCAATCACCACTACCGAGGCATTTCGCCGCACGTCCTGCGCCGTGAAAAAACGCCCCCGGTCAATGCTCATTCCTTTTACGTCAAAATATTGCTCGCCCACTCCGTTCAGGGTTGCGGAAAGAGAAATATTTCTGTAGGTGAGAATGCCCTGCGCGGAAGAATTGGGGGTGGAGCTGTCGAGATAGCTTTGCCCCGACAGAACATCGGAATCGTCCACCGTAAGGGTCTGCACCTGCCCGGAGCGCATGTCGCCCCAGTTTTTGCCCGGGTAGATGTTGATTGTGTTGGTGCCCATAGATTGAATATCTGAAAGGATGCGCTCCTGCGACCCCTTGCCCAGGGCCACCACCGACACCACCGAGGCTATGCCGATGATAATGCCAAGCATGGTGAGCAGCGAGCGCATTTTATGGGCCACAATGGCCTGAATGGACATTTTGACCGACTCAATGAACTGATCGCGGTAGAAACGCAGCGAGTTGGCGGCTGGACGTTCCGGCTTCAAGTCGGCCTGCACGTTTTCTTCCGGTCCTGTGCGTTCATCCCGGCGGATGCGCCCGTCATGAATTTCAATCTGGCGGTTGGCATAAGCCGCAACATTGCTGTCGTGGGTAACCAGAATAACCGTATGTCCCCTGCCGTGCAACTCACGCAAAATGGACATCACCATTTCTCCGCTGCCGGAATCAAGCGCGCCGGTGGGCTCGTCAGCCAGAATGACCTCTCCCCCGTTCATCAGGGCCCGGCCGATACTCACCCGCTGCTGCTGCCCGCCCGAAAGCTGGTTGGGAAGGCTGCCCAGCTTGTCGCCCATGTCGAGCTGCCCCAGAATCTCCCTGGCCCGCTCGCAGCGTTCAAGGTGGGGAACGCCCGCATAGGCGGCGGGCAGGGCCACATTGTCCACTGCATTCAGGGTGGAAAGCAGATTGTAGCGCTGAAAAATAAAACCAAAGGTGTCGCAGCGCAGCCCGGCCAGGGCATTGGGGCCAAGCGTGGCCACGTCCTCACCATTAATCCGGTAGGAGCCCGAGCTCACCTGATCAAGGCACCCCAAAATATTCATCAGGGTAGACTTGCCCGACCCCGACTGACCGATAATGGCCACAAACTCGCCGTGTCGGATTTCCAGATTGATGTCATATAAAATTTGAAAGCGGCTG